>JANLWR010000848.1:0-2497 GCA_031364625.1 Deinococcales bacterium
TTTTTTGGCGCTTGCGCTGACAGGTACAGGGTTAGCCGCACCATTTCTGGGAACTTTTGGAACAAAAACGACGCTCGAGAAGAAGTTTTTACGCACCGTTTTCTGTCAAGAATTTAGATGTCAGGTGCAACCCAAATCAGATTTTTACTCGGTTTTTAAACTCGCCAACGGCATCGAAATTAAACTCGACAGGTGCTGCCAACATGCGGGCGCTCTGTTCGTGAGCCTCGAGCCGAAAGTTACGCTTTCAAAAGAAAAAATCCGAACCCTAAAAGCGCTGATTCGCACGGCGACAGGGCAGAATCTCGAGTTTGACGTGCAAAAGAATTGCTCGAGCATTGCGGCGATAAAGCTATCGAAGAAACTCGAGTTTTATTTGAAACCCAGCAAGCGTTGGGGCGTTGTTGCCTGCGTTGAGGATAAAACAGGAATCCCAGAGGGGCAGGAAAACACCGCCCCAGAATTTGTCCCAAGCTATGACTTTGAGATTGTGCTGCCCGTTTAAAAACTTGTCGCTCGGGTTTTTAGTAGACAAAGAAATTCTGTAATCCCGTCGCCTCAGACCATTGCACATCCACCGCACTCACGCTCGAGTGTGCTGTACCGCGTTTCAGCCAATGCACCAAATACTCGAGTTGGCTGGTTTTGCCCTCGGCGACCACTTCGACTTTGCCGTCCGTTAAATTCTCGGCAAAGCCACGCAAGCCCAAATCGGTGGCTTTGCGTTGCACAAAACGCCTGTAACCAACGCCTTGAACTGTGCCTGTGACAAGTGCGGTCAGGCGCTTGGGTCGCTCGAGTTCGGTCATGTTTGCAGTGAATCATAATTGCTCTGGTTTTGTAAAGTGCTTTTCCCAAGGCTGGTTAAAGGTTACTGGTACGCTGTTCTCACCCTAAAAAGGGTAAAATGGCTTTGTGACGCGCCGCCGCGCCATTTTTATTGCCCTGTTCGCCATCCCAGTGCTGCTTGGGTTGGTGTTGTACGTGTTTGCAGGATCAAAGACGGCGTTTGATCTGGCATTGAACGCTGCAAAGGGTGCTGGCTTTCAAATTACTGCCTCGAAAATCTCGGGTAATTTGCTCTCGGGCGTGAGGCTCGAGGACGTGCAGGTCAGCTCGGCATTTGTAAGTGGCACGGCAAAGGCGGCTCGAGTCAAGTATCCGTTGTGGCAACTCTTAACCAAACGCGACCTCAAACTTGACGTGGCGCTCGAGGGGGCAAAGGTGGACTTTGACCCGCTCAAACTTCCACCAGCCGACGCGAACGCCGCAGCGCCACCCGTTAACGTCTCGCTCGAGCGTGCCAGCGTGCAAGATGTGCAAGTCAAATTACGCGGCAAATTTATCCAGATTCCCAATGTTTCAGCCCGAATTCTCGAGCAGCATGACACCTCCGAAAAAAACTTGAGCGGAACGCTGAAATTGGCACTCGAGACGCTGACGGGTGCTGGCACGGCAAATGTTGATTACGAAATTTCCAAAGATTGGGTCTTTAAGTTTGACATTAGCGCCGATCTGGATGCGAAAATTGCGCGGTACTGGTACAAAGACATCAAATCTGGGCGCATTTTGGCGCATTACATTTTGGACGGCGACAAGTTAACAGGGTACGGGGAAATCAAAGACGGGATGCTCGAGCCGATTCCTGGGATTGTGGTTTCCAAGGTTAGTGGTCTTGTTACGCATGACGTTAACGGTTTGATCTCTGGGCATTTGAAAGCTACGGCGCTGGGCGGTCCGCTCGAGTTGAACGTCAATGTCAACACCGCATTCAAAAAAGAGAACATTGACGTGACGGGTTGGGCTGAACCCAAAATCAAGCCCGCCCTGACCGCGTTCAAAGCAGACTTGCCAGCCTCGGGTAAAGTGCGCGTCACCGTTTCGGGCGGCGGCTGGGAAAAACTCGAGTTCAAAGGGAAACTTGCTGGAACTGGGCGTGTGCTCGAGTTTCCGCTTCAGAATATTGCTGGTGACTGGGCGTTCAACAGCCCAGGCGATACTTTAACGGCAAACATTCAATCCAACTCGAGATTTTTGGATGCACCAGTGAATGCCAAAGCAAAACTTAATTTCAAATTGCTCGAGAATCTGGCAACGATTAACGCCAGCGTAACGGGCAAGAAAGTTTTGGGCGCACCACTCGAGGCTGTGGGGTTATTGATCTTAACGGGCGATGATCTGGCTTACAAGTTCAATTCCAAAATCTTGAATGGTCAAGCGCAAGCCAACGGCGAGTTGCAGAACGGAAAAACCATCAAAGGTTCTGGGGACTTTACCAAGCTTGGCGTTTCGATCCCATTTGTGAATCTGATTTCCGGCAGCTTCAAACTCGGCGGCACCAACAACGACATTCGCATCACGGGCGAAACAAAACAAAATTCAATCAAGATTCCTGGCGTCAAAGCCTCGAGCTTTCCTGGTGAATTTGCTTTAAGGGTCAAGGACGGCAAACTTTCGGGGGCGGCGCAACTTGGCGAATTTGCCTGGAATGGCGACC
>JANLWR010000380.1:0-9331 GCA_031364625.1 Deinococcales bacterium
CGATCACCCAGCAATGCCAGCATGGCGGGGACGGCGGTGATGCTCGAGAGGACGGTGAGCATCACGACGATCACACCTGCCACGCCCATGCTGCGCACGAACAGAAGGTCTGGAACGAGCAGTGC
Source organism: Deinococcales bacterium (assembly GCA_031364625.1). GTDB lineage: Bacteria > Deinococcota > Deinococci > Deinococcales > JAAFIG01 > JANXTZ01. The sequence goes on from JANLWR010000380.1 coordinate 126, forward strand.
CGCCATGGCGATTGCCACGGTCAAGCCCGAGAATGCCACGGCGCGTCCGGCGGTCAGACTGGTGTTGGCGGCGGCTTGGCGCGGGTCGCGTCCATTGCTCAGTTCTTCGCGGAATCGGTTGACCAGCAACAGGGCGTAATCGATGCCGGCGCCCAAGCCGAGCATGGTGACGACACTTTGCGCGAAGCTCGAGACATCAAAAAAGTGGGTGACGACAAAAACGGCTGCCATGGCAATCGTTATGGACACCATGCCGACAATGAGTGGAATGCCTGCCGCGACCAGGGCGCCGAATGCCAGCACCAAAATAATGGCGATCAGTGGCAGTGCCGAAAATTCGCTGCGTTTGGTGTCGGATTCGCTTAGGTTTAAGAAATCTTGGGTCACGGCGGTTGCGCCGGTCACGTAAAATTTGGTGTCTGGGATGTTAGTGGTTTTAATGGTTGCTCGAATGCTTTCAAGGACGGGTTCGGGTTTGTTTAAGCGTGTCTCGAGGATGGTGGCGGTGATGGTCTTGCCATTAAATTCGGCGTCTTGGCTGCGAAGTTTGAGTGGACTGTCGTCGTAATAACGTGTGATGCTCGAGACACCATCCAGTTTGCCCAGTTGGGTCGTTAGGGTCTTGTACTGGTTTTTAAAGTTCGGGTCGTCGCTACGGAGGCTGCTTTCGGAGACCAGTATCGTGCGGTCAATTTGAGGCTGGTCGAATTTGGTTTCAAAGAGTTTGTTGACCATTTGCGCTTCGCTGTTTTTAGCGTTGCTGGCACTGCCGACAAGTCGTTTTGGGGCAAGGGCGGCAAATGGTGCGGAAACAACCAGCAGTACAGCCCAGAAGATCAGCACCCAGGCTGGGCGTTTGGATACCAGGTTGGCAATCAATTTGAACATAAATAACCTCGAGAGCGCGGGTTCAGGTGACTCGAGCGCTGAACTTCATCATAGCTTGTGCTTTTAATTGCAAGCGTGACAACTGACCCGAAACGTTTGTTTAAATTGTTTCGAGATTGAGGACTTTCAACTCCGCCACAAACGCCACTGCCTTGACCCTCGCAACAACCGCGTTTTCAAGCTCATGCGGCTCGAGGGTGACGCTGTACACCTCGAGCGAATCGCCCAGTGCCACCGCCGCGACTTTAGAGCCGCAAATCTTTCCCAAACTTAAGGTCAGATCAATTTCGGCTTGTGCTAGAACTTCAACAAAAGCGCGTACTCCAACCGTGTCGGGCAGGTTTTTGGGAAGCTCGAGTTTCATTTTGGTTTGGGTGTCAGGATCAGGTTTGGTTTGTTGGTCGGAATGATGACCCGTTCGCCTTTTTTGATAAAGCCCAAATTTCTGGCGGCAAACTCGAGGTAAACAGGATCGGTTTTGGCTTCGGCAAAACGTTTTTTCAGGTCTTTGACCTGATTTTGCAGTTTGGTTACGCGGGCTTGTTCGCTGCGAATGTTGGCGTTCATCTCGAGTTGTCTGAACAGGGTTAACCCCAAGAGCGCACTGATTTGCAATAAACCCAGGGCAATGACCAAAGTCAGGATTCCGTACAGGACGGTTCCCCGTGAAGGCAATTGAAATTTCTTGCTTCCCCGAATCACTTCTGAAGACCTTAGCATAAAAATCGTTGTGTGTGACAACTTGTAGGGTCAACGGCACATTATTTTATGTTAAAAACAAAATAATTTTTAGAAATATGTAAAAAACCTTAAATATGGTGACTCGAGGCTTCAATCACGGCATCCTCTGCAAACAGTGCAGTGCTGAGGTACCGTGCGCCGGTATCGCAGGCAATCGTCACCACGCGCTTGCCCACACCCAAAGTTTTTGCCACCTCGAGCGCGGTGTAAATCATGCCGCCGCCGCTCATGCCAACGAATAAACCCTCCGTTTTGGCAAGTTGCCGCGCAAACGGAAACGCGTCTTCCTCGAGCACGGTTTTGATCTCGTCCAACAAATCAAGCTTCAGGTTTTTGGGAATAAAACCGGGTCCCATGCCCTGAAAACCGTGCTCTCCCCTTGTTCCGCCAGACAGCACGTTCGAGCGTTTTGGTTCGACGGCAATGACTTTGATTTTTGGGTCTTGTTCTTTCAAATACTGCCCGACGCCACTGATCGTGCCGCCAGTCCCCGAACCATAAACAAACGCATCAATTTTGCCGTGCATTTGCCGCCAGATTTCTGGTCCTGTGGTCTGGTAATGAATTCGTGGGTTGGCAGGATTCTCGAATTGGTTCGGCATCCACGCGCCCGTCGCGTCCCGAATGCGCTCGGCTTCTTCGATTGCGGCGAGCATTCTGCGCTCTGGGTCGGTCAGCACCAGCTCTGCGCCGTAAGCCCGAAGCGTGCGTTGGCGCTCGATGGACATTTGCGCGGGCAGCGTCAAAATCAGTTTGTAGCCCCTTGCCGCCGCGACCTGCGCCAAACCAATGCCGGTGTTGCCCGAGGTCGGTTCGACGATGGTGCCGCCAGGTTTCAGAACACCGCGCTCTTCGGCGTCAAGAATCATGCTTAAAGCCGTGCGGTCTTTGATGCTGCCGCCAGGGTTTTGTCCCTCGAGCTTGACCCAGACCTCGCCCATGTCGGGAGTTGTCACGCGCTCGAGTTTGAGGATTGGGGTGTTGCCGATGAACGCGTCGATCATGGCTCGAGGTTAAGGCTAGGGCGGTGTTTTTGATGTGTTCAGCGCAACTTGGCTGATCAAATGCGTTCCGCGATCACATAACGTTCAAACCAAATTCCAATTTGATCCCCATGCAACTCAGCCCAGCACGACCAAACGTCTTTGACCCAGCGTTCAACCAGCATCGAACGCTCGAGCGGAGTTTTGCCTGCCGCCACATCGGCAACCGTCAAACTCGAGTCGAACGATGGCGGGGTTAACCAGTGAAACCTCGAGTGTTTCTGGGTGCTTTTGACCCGTCCTGGGCGTTGGCGCAACCACAAGGCTTGGTCTGGCTTAAAATCACGCGTCAGAATTGCGTAAAGCACCATTGCATGAATCGCCACCGAATTGATGGTTTGATCCGATGGTGTACCAGGGTGTTGCACGGCGTAAGCATCCACGATTAAGTTGTTGAACTGTGCGGTTGCCAGAGGGCGTTCTGGGTCATTGAGCGAATTGAAGATTGCCCAACACGCCGCCGAAGAAGTCATGTAACGGTGTCTTGCGCCGTTTTCAAGTGTTGGCAGTAGCGCTTGGCAGCCAGGGCAGCCTGTTTCGAGCTTGGTCATGCAAATCAATGTATGGGAAACCTCGAGTCAAGTCCAATCTTGAAATCGAGATGATCGCTTGACAATTTTAGTAAGTGCACTTATTATTTATCAACAGAATCAAATTCGGTTCTCAATCTCAAGCCATCAACCAGCACTGCTCGAGGTCGCTCGAGCCAGGAGGATTTTATGTGGTCAACCCAAGCCAGCAGCACCTCGAGCGCAACACCTGAAGCCATTTTTGCCCTGTACGCAGACTTTCCAAACTGGAAACGCTGGGACACCCACCTGATCGCCACAACCCTGCAAGGCGCGTTTGAAGCGGGCAGTGTTGGAACGTTGCACCCAGTCGGCGCTCCCGCCCCAATGCCCTTTACCCTGCTTGCCGTCACCCCAAACCAAGGATTTACCGACAGCACCCAACTTCCAGGCGCAAACGTGGTGTTTACCCACACCCTCGAGCAAATTTTTGAGGGCACACGCATCACCCACCGATGCGAAATTGTTGGCGAGGCTTGGGAACGTTATGTGGGTACGCTCGGGGCTGGCATAGCCGAGCGTTTGCCCAGCACCGTGGCGAACTTGGCAAAACTTGCTGCCGAACAATAAAACCGTTTTGCGCCCAGTAGAATTGTGTTTATGCCAGCCGAATCAGACCGAAAATTACTCGAGCAAGGCTGGATTGAAGAATGGCGAACGCGTTACCGTGAAGCACTCAACTCGAGCATCGATCAAGTATTTCAACCATTTGAACCAAGCCATCCGTATTTCCGAAAAGATTATGTTCTGCATTGCCCGTGCTGCTCAACAAAAGTTCAGGTTTTGGATCAAGCACATTTGCTCGAGCTTCAACAAAAATATTCTGTAGCCGATAATGTGTTGGAAAAGATGTACCGCAATCGATATCCACATCACACGTATCGATTTTCAAATCGAATCAAACTTATGCAGGTCTATGCACAAAACTTTCAAAGACTTAATAGGCAAATCCCAATGTATGGCATGTGGGCTTGTGATACTTGCATCTCGAGTGGGAAGGCAGAAATTGCTGACTTTGAACATGCCTTCATCCTTGAACATAGTGGGGGTAACGCACCATATTTTTATTTTGATTACGACATCAAATGTGAAGCTTGTCAGAAAGATTTTACCTACACAAAGGGTCAACAACGTTGGGCATATGAAACTTTTGTCATTTCAGCAAAATCAAATTTACAGAAATGCCCAGAATGTCGTCTTAAAGAACACCGTTTAAAGAATCTTCAACAACTCGTTCACCTTTCCAGAACCGACCCAAACCCATTCGAGCATTTACACAAAGCCAGTCAACTCATGCTCGAGTACAACGATTCACGCAGCCTCGAGTTTTTGCGACGCGCTAAAAACAAAGCCCCGAATCTTGAGTTAAAACAAGAACTCGAGCGGCAAATCACTGAATTGTTGACGCAATAATCGTGTTCGTTTCCGAAAATTCTAATTTGCTCGAGTCAGGTAACATTTGCTATGCAACTTCAAACCGAATTCAACGAACCCAACGACAACCCAGGCTTTTTGCTGTGGCGTGTCACCAACGCTTGGCAACGCCAAATTCGGGCGGCGCTCGAGCCTCTGGATTTAACCCATGTGCAATTTGTGCTGCTGGCAAGCCTGGCGTGGCTTTCAAACCAAGAGGCGAGCATTCCGCAAGTGTTGCTGGCGCAGCACGCCAACACCGATGTCATGATGACCTCGCAAGTGGTGCGAACCCTAGAAGCCAAAGGTTATCTGATGCGCCAGACCGACCCGATGGACGCTCGAGTCAAGTTATTGAGCATCACGCCAGCAGGTTTGGCATTGGTGAATCTTGCCATCAAAGCCGTTGAAGCGGTGGACAAAAGCTTTTTTTTCAAGCTCGAGCATTCAAAACAGTTTGCAGGGGATTTGCGCAGCTTATTGGAGGAATAATGCGTTACTGGATTGGCGTTGCCTCTGCCGATCATGTTCTGAACGGCGTTAAGGGCGGATTCTGTCAACTCGGGCACGGCAAGAAACCCGCGCTCGAGAAAATGCAGCCCGAAGACTGGATCATTTATTACTCGCCGCGACAAAAGCTTGGCGCAAACAGTGAGATGCTGCAAGCCTTCACCGCGATTGGACAAATTCTAGCCCACCCAACCTACCAAGCCGATTTGGGCAATTTCAAACCCTGGCGGCGCGATGTCAGGTTTCTCGAGGTTGCACAAATCGTACCAATCCGCCCTTTGATTGCAAAACTCGAGTTCATCAAAGACCCCAAACGTTGGGGTTATCCGTTTTTGCGTGGACACCTCGAGATTGGGCGCAGCGATTTTGAATTGATTGCCAGTCTGTTTGAAGTTCAGTTGGCTGTTTAGACTTAAATCCAAAATCACCAGGATGTTTGGGGTCATGGTGATTTACCAGCTTGTATAAGGTTCAGAAGTGACCCAAAAACAATGACCCAAAGGAATACTTTTGCCGATTCTAGCCCTGTCGCTTCAAAATCCGAATGGGAAAAGCACGGTATTGTTTAAAGTTATGTTGGCGCTGTAGTGCAATCACAGACGCCAGAATGTGCAATATTCACACAAAATCTATCCAGGAAGAGTATTGTTATTTTGAGGTTCAAGCCAACATCTTCAAAACTTTTTGTCGCTTGACCCTTACGTTAGGGTATACTTCAGACTCAAAACGTTTAATCAGGAATAATGTGTAAAACCAAAACTCGGATTGGGGAATTTGCGTTTTGGAATGTCTTGTCAAAAAGGCACATTGCTTGATTTAATCTCGTAATACGTGTTTCAACATCTCTTTGAAGACGTATTTTAAGAAAACGAAGGAGGCACTCTTGAATCTCGTCCCAATAGGTCGGTTCTCTCAACTCACAGGACTCTCGGTTCGCGCTTTGCGTCTGTACGACGCAGAAGGTTTGCTCCAGCCCAATACCGTAGATAACGAAACTGGTTATCGGTATTACGACTTAAAGCAAATCCCAACCGCCGAACGCATTCGCAGTTTACGCGAAGTGGACATGCCGCTCGATGACATTCGTGTGGTTTTGCACGAATCTAAAAAAGCCAAAGCCAGCATGGAAAAACACCGTGGTCGTTTGATCGAACGTGCAACCACATTTAAAACCATGATTGACCGTCTCGACAAAATCATGCACGACGCTTAAAACTTCGGTTTCAATCAAAAAATCCTGATCAAACGGTCAGGATTTTTGATGCAAAGCTAAAGCCTTGATTGACTTGCCCTGAACAAGCATTGGGGTGTTTCACACAAGGCTTTCAGGAATGGCAAGCTATAGTAATCATGTGAAATCTCGAGTTTTCTTTTCTTTTGCACACATCAGGCTTGCAGTCATTGCATGTGCCGTACTTGCACCCATCGTGCTCGGTTTTGGCACTGCCATTGCAGCCCCCACCAAAATTACATTCTGGCATTATCTGGGTCAAGAAACAGGCTCGAGTGTTCTGGATCAATTTGCCCAGGATTTCAATAAATCCCAAAACAAGTACGCCATCGACCCAGAGTACATTGGTGATTTCAAAACCATTCAAATCAAAGTCACGGCTGCCCTTCGGGCGGGTGGACTGCCCGGCATGGCAATGGTGGACAACGCTTTTTTCAGCACGCTTGCGCTGACCAAACCCTCTGTGCTCGAGAACATGAACGAGCAGGTGGCAAGCCTGCCCAAAGGCACAACTGGGGATTTTTTTCCAACCTTCTGGGACAACGGCAATGTGAGTGGTGCGCGTCTGGGTTTACCTTGGGCGTCCAGCACCTTGTTGCTGTTTTACAATGTCGATGCCTTCCGAGCCAAAGGTTTAACCCCGCCCAAAAGCTGGGACGAATTCGCAACTGCCGCCAAAGCCTTAACCAACCGCACCAGCAAAGGCGCGATCTTCTTCACCGACGCCTGGATTTTTGGTTCGATGGTCTCGAGCCGAGGTGGCAACCTGCTCGGTTCGGACAACCTGCCGACTTTTGACGAGGCGACCACGATCAGCACCCTGCAATTCATTAAAGACTTAACGCCCAAATACGCGATCATTCGCACCTTCGGGCAAGCCAATTTTGCCGTGGTGGACTTTTTGCGCACCAAAGCCTTCATGGTGGTCGTACCAACCAGCGCCTACCCTTTCCTGCCCTCGAGCGCTCCATTTCAAGTCGGCGCAGTTGCGCTGCCAGGCAAAACCATTGCCGGCGAAACCCAGTTGGTGACGTTCAAAAGTAACTCTTCGGAGCAAAACAAGGGCGCGTTTGAATTCTGGCAATACCTGATCTAAACCGATAACATTGTTAAATTCGACAAGCAAAGTTATTACCTGCCCGTGCGCAAAAGTGCCGTCAAACTGCTGGGCGATTTTGCCAACAATCCGGTCATGAAAGCCGGACTCGAGGCGTTAGATCGCAGTTACAACCTGCCGCATCTGATCGATTTTCAAGACTGGCGGGCGATTCTCGAGGGACAACTCGAGCGCTGTTTGATCGGTGGCGCGGACGCGAAAGCTTCAATGCTCGAGGCGCAACGCTTGAGTGTTAAGAAGTAAAAACACTTGAGCCATGAGCACGACTTGACAGATATGGCTTTTTGTCATACGTTATTTTCAGTGAACGTCATTGCAAAACCCCGACTCAGAAAGTTCTGGACAGAGTATCCACCCGCTCAAATTCCACTGACGATATGGTTTAAGCATATGCGTCGAACGCGCTATCAAAACACGAATGAACTGCGTGAACAATTTCCAAGTGCTGATTTGGTTGGCAGATACACCGTTTTTAACATTGGTGGTAATAAATACCGATTGATTGTCAAAATGATTTATACCTCTCAAAAAATCTATATAGACAAAGTTTTAACCCATAAACAATATGATCTGTGGACTGAGGAAATGCGGGCAAAAACTAAAAAATCTGAGTGACGATAGATGTTAAACGCAATCAAAACCAGCTCAACCGTCTCGAGGCGGAAATAACCTCGAGGGAAAAAAACCATGTTAAATACGACCAAAACCATGACTGTTTGGGCTAAACACGCCAATCAACTCAACATCACACCACCCACCACGGAACTCGAGTACGAAAATTTGATCGGGTTAATCGAGCAAATTACAAACACCGTGGATGACCTCAAGCAAAATCCGTACAGCGCCCTCTTAGACCTTGCCATGCACTATGCAAGCCTGTGGGAAGACGAACACGAAGTTATTGCCGATGTTGGCACGCCAAAAGATGTGCTCGAGTTCTGGATGGATCAACACAAGACCACACAAAAAGATTTGGAACGCGCTGGCGTTGCAGACCAACCAACAATTTCCAAGATTTTAAAAGGTGAGCGCGGGATCAGCAAAAGCATTGCCAAAGCACTTGGAACGTATTTTAAGGTTTCACCAGTCGAATTTCTTTAAAACCAACGATGCTCGAGACAATTTTACGGATTGAGTTCGTAAACCTCGGGTTTAAACCCAACCAATTTTATAAATTCGGTCAATTCTTGCGGCGTTAACACACGGTTTTTACCGCTTGCCGCGACAAAAAAAGCTTCCATGACGTTTGTACCAAAGTTGCGCCCGTTCAATTTTGGCGTAGTCGCAATCAAGCGTTTTGCACCAGCCGCCTTCAAAGCCTCGACATCGCTGGGGGTGATGGTGTTGGTCAAAATGGTTTTGCCCGTTAGTTTCTCGGGACGGTACCGGTTGATGTACAAGAAGTCCCCGGCGATCACGTCTGCCCATTCGTAATGCTTCACTCGAGCGTCACGCTCTATCTTGTCTTGTTTTTCGCCGGTTGGGTAAAACCATTTAAACGGCAATTGGGTAATCACGGGCAGCAAAATTTGCGCGAAGGTTCGCAGCGTACCAATCGAACGAATTGGAATCGGCAAGCCCAAACCAAAGATCAAATCGCCGTACAACACATCCGCACCAGCCTCCGCAAGTGCCTCCGCCATGCCGAAACGATCCACCGCCGAAACCATCAGGGTTTTACGCCCATTCCAACC
>JANLWR010000852.1:0-8524 GCA_031364625.1 Deinococcales bacterium
CCGCGCCCACTGGCATCGACCACCAAATCAGCCTCGAGGTTCTCGAAGATCGCGTAATCGTCCAAGGAGAGTTGTACACCCGTGACCCGGGTCTTGTCTTTGCTCGAGGTCAGATCGATCACCGAGCAGGTTTCGACAAAACTGACGTTGGGCAGGTTCTTGACGGCGGCGTACACCTTGGATTCGATCAACGGACGGCTCATGAACAGACCCGTGATGCCACTGTGCGAACGAATCTTGTACGTGCCAAATTGAAACCAGCGAATGCTTTCGGCGGCATCGCCGGGGAGCGCACCAGCCTCAATCAAGTCCTTGGTAAACCCAGGAAAAAGTGTCTCGAGGCTGTTCAAACCCGCCGCCAGCAAACCGTGCGCGTGTTGACCTTGCGGCACGCCCTTGCGGGCTTGGGCGTTTTCGGGCAAATGGTCACGCTCGAGCACCGTGACCTGCTCAAAGCGTGTAGACAGGGCGCGAGCCGCGAGCAAACCAGCCATGCTCGAGCCGATCACAATGGCGTGTTTCATAAAAACCTCCTGCAATACTTCACCTCGCGCTCGGTTGTCTCGAGCGCGGCAAGAACGGAATGTTGACCAAAAAAACAGTGTGCAATAAAACGCCGTATTTTGAAGGGCTGGCGTTCGCTTTTAAACTTCGCTCAGATTAGCCAGAAATTCTGGTTTGCACATCCAGAAAATGCTGTAGATGCTCGAGTTTGGGACTACAGGGTTTTTCTCAATCCAAAAACGTTTTTCGTGCCTAACGGTGTTTTATCGTGGGTCAAAATGGCTCACCTGAAGCCCTCATCCGGCGAGTAAGCTCGCCACCTTCTTGACCATAAAACGCACCTTCTTGGTTTCAAAACGCACCTCACGGGCGAAACCGCTAGCGGGCATGGTCGCTTCTCCCGCAGGGAGAAGGACAAAACCTCGAGCCACACGTGTAGCACACCAAAACTCCCTTCTCTCCTGGGAGAGAAGGGTCGGGGATGAGAGGGGGCAGGGCAATCGCCGATTTTTGAGTTAAGCCCGAGCGCCCTCGGAAACCGAGGTCTGATGCAGCGCGTTGAAATCGTAAACTCCGTGCTCGAGCGCCCACTGTGTGGCTTGCGCCCGAGAGCGAACCTCGAGTTTGCTGTAGACGGTGCTGAGGTGTCGTCCGACGGTGGCGGGACTGATGGCGAGAGATTTGGCAATGACCTTATCGCTCAAACCTTGGGACACCAGCCGCAAGACCTCGAGTTCACGGGCGGTCAGTCCGACGGATGGATCAAGCTCTGGGCTGTGTTGTGTTGCTTCTGGGCTGGCAAGAATGGCTTCGGGCGTCATGGCGCGACCTGCCACCATGGTTGCCGCCCAAGTGACCGAACCGAGCGCTGAAGCCGCCCCAGCCAATCGCCGCTCGAGGTCAAGGGTTTCTTGTTCCGTTCGCGGCAGGCTCGAGCGTTCTCGCAGGGCGTTGGCACTGCCGTACAGTCGGGCGGCACGTAAGGCTTGTTGACGCATGGCGGCAGTAACAGCCAAGCCCTCGAGCGCCCCCGCAATCCCCTCAATATCGGCAATCTGGCTTGAAACCTCTAAACATTCTTCAAACCAGGTTGTTGCCGCGTCTATGTCTTGAAGCTCGAGCGCCACCGTCCCCAGATTGCCCAGGGCAATCCCGGCGCTGCGTTTGTCGCCGAGTTGACGGGCGATGGCGAGCGATTCGCTGTACAACTCGAGGGCGCGGTGAGGGTTGCGAAGCGCTTGCACGATCAGACCGAGGTTGCCGAGCGTCGCGCCAATACCAACCCGGTCGCCCAGTTCGCGGCGCAGGTTCAGGCTTTGGTTGTAATAATCTTCGGCTGGCTCGAGTTGATGTTGAGAGTAATGCAGTGCTCCAAGGTTGTTCAACACCGCCGCAACAAACCAAGGATGGTCGATGCTGCGCCCAAGCTCGAGCGCCTTCAAGAGTCGTTCTTGGGCAAGTTTGTAATTCGCTCTGCGTCTGGCGATCAACCCTAAATTATTCAAAATCGAGGCGATGGCTTTGGGATTTTCGACCTCGTGCCATAAAGCATTTGCCAGCAAATAAACCTGCTCTGCCTGATCGAGCGCACCTTGCTGCAACAGACAACCACCGTAACCCGCCAAAGCTTTGGCTCGGGCGGCGGCTGATCCCTCGAGTTCGAGACTGCGCTTCAGCCAGCCTGCGCCATCGGTCAGATGCCCGTGGGTTTGCCAGAATGTTGCCAGTGCGCCGCTCAGACGCAGGGCGCGTTCGGCATCTCGGGTTTTTAAACTCCAAGCCAAAGCGAGTCGCAAGTTGGCATGTTCGGACTCGAGGGTTTCTAGCCAGTGCGCCTGTTCAGCACCCAGCAGTGCATTCTCTGCCCGTTCTGACAAGTCTAAAAAATAATCGATGTGCTTGGTTTTGACGGTTTGGAATTCTGCGCTTTGCTCGAGCATTTCCGTGGCGTATTCCCGGATGGTCTCGAGCATCAAAAAGCGTGAGGAGTCGCCAAAATGTTGCACGCCAATCAAACTCTGATCGGTCAGGGCTGCCAGTCCATCCAACGCCTCGAGGTTTAAATCTGGGGTGCAAATTGCCTCGATGGCTGTTAAATCTGCGCCACCCGCAAAGACCGACAACCTGGCGAGCAAGGTTGTCTCAACCTCCGAAAGAAGCGAGACACTCCAGGCAATCGCCTCGCGCAGACTGCGTTGACGTTCGGGCAGGTCGCGCACACCGCCCGTCAAGACCGCCAAACGATGCTCGAGCCTGTCAAGCAAAGCTTGCGGCGGCAAGAGTTTGATTCGTGCCGCCGCCAACTCGAGCGCCAAGGGCAGACCGTCCAAACGCTGGCAAATGCTCGAGATGGTCACGGCGTTTTCAGGGGTCAATTTAAAATCGGCTTTGGCGGCACTGGCGCGTTGGACAAACAAATTCAGGGCATCGTTGCGGCACAACGATTCAAAATCATCACCTTCTTTTGGCAACTCGAGCGGCGAGACCACAAATTCGTGCTCGCCAGACAAATGCAGCAAGCTGCGGCTGGTCACCAGCACTTTTAGACCAGGGCAAGCCGCCAGCAACTCGAGCAGCAAGGTTGCCGCCTGAGGCAGATGCTCAAAATTATCGAGCACCAGAAGTTGTTGCGCCTGTGCGAGTTGGGTTTTGAGCAGCTCGAGCGCATCATCACAGGTTTGTTTGTTGATGGCTCGCAAAATGGCTTGCGGCACAAACGCCGCATCGTGAACTGCCGCCAGCGAGACAAACACCGCACCGTCCGCCAGGTCATCGCTCAACTCGAGCGCCACGCGCAATGCCAAACGGGTTTTGCCAACCCCGCCAGGTCCGGTCAGGGTTAATAACCGGATATCGGCACGGCGCAGCAAATCCCGAACCACCGTTATTTCCTTGACCCGTCCAACCAGTGGCGTTAGAACCGCAAACCAGTGCCGCACGTCATGAATTGCCGTGAAAGGCTCGAGTCGATTGCTTGTGACCTGGTTCATCTCAAACCTCCAGCGTCTTTTGAAGAGTGTAGCCCAGAATGCTGTTCAAAGGTTATACGCAGTCAAAAGAATTTTGGATGTTGAACCCAGTCAAGCCCTCGTTTCTCGAGAAACTAAAAGCTCGAGAAGCCAAAATCTGCCTCTCGAGCTTTTCTGGACTGATCGCCTACATGTTTTCGATTAACGCATCACCAAATTCGCTGCACTTTAACAGCGTCGCACCTTCCATCAAACGGTGGAAGTCGTAAGTCACGCGTTTTTGTCCGATGGTTTTGGACAAACTGTTCAGAATCAAATCTGCCGCCTCGTTCCAACCAAGGAACCTGAACATCATCTCACCGCTCAAAATCACGCTCGAGGGATTGACCTTGTCCTGTCCAGCGTATTTGGGCGCTGTGCCGTGGGTCGCCTCGAAGACTGCATGACCCGAAATGTAATTGATATTCGCCCCAGGCGCAATGCCAATGCCGCCCACCTGGGCTGCCAGCGCGTCGGACAGGTAATCGCCGTTTAAGTTCAGCGTGGCGATGACATCGTACTCACTGGGGCGAAGCAAAATTTGTTGCAAGAAGGCATCGGCAATCGCGTCTTTCACCAGCAACTTGCCAGACTTGAGGGCTGCATCTTGCTCGGCATTTGCTGCACTCTCGCCACTTGCCTCCTTGGTGCGCTCCCACTGCGCCCAGGTGTACACCTGATCGCCAAACTCGCGCTCTGCCAGGGCATAACCCCAGTTTTTAAAGCTGCCCTCGGTGAATTTCATGATGTTGCCCTTGTGAACCAAGGTCAAATTCCGGCGTTTGTTCTCGAGCGCGTACTTCAGCGCAGCCCGTACCAGACGTTCTGTGCCTTCCTGAGACACGGGTTTGATACCGATGCTCGAGGTGTCAGGGAAACGAATTTTGGTGACTTTTAATTCTTCTTGCAAGAATTTGATTAACTTGATGGCATCAGGGGTTTGCGCCTGGTATTCGATGCCCGCATAAATGTCTTCGGTGTTCTCGCGGAAGATCACCATGTCCACCAACTCGGGTTGCTTGACCGGGCTTGGCACGCCCGTGAAATACTGCACCGGACGAATGCAGGCGTACAAATCCAAAATTTGGCGCAGTGCCACGTTGATGCTGCGAATGCCGCCGCCGACGGGTGTGGTCAGGGGTCCTTTGATGCCAACCAAATACTCGCGGATGGCATCGTTGGTTTCCTCGGGTAGCCAGACGGTTTCGTTGTAGACCTCATTGGCTTTTTCGCCAGCGTAGACTTCCATCCAAGCAATTTTCTTCTTGCCGCCGTAAGCCTTTTCGACGGCGGCATCCATCACGCGCACGCTGGCACGCCAGATGTCCGCGCCCGTGCCGTCGCCCTCGATAAATGGCACGATGGGGTTGTTAGGAACGTTCAAAACGCCGTTCTGCATGGTGATTTTCTCGCCAGCAGGGATCACAATTTTCTGGTAACTCATGTCGCCTCCATTTTTAAATGCCTCAACAGGCTATCACGAGTCTCGAGCAGAGGTGAATTGAAGGCGTGACTGCTGGCGTAACACGGCAAGAAAAAACCCCACAATTGAATGTGGAGTTTTTGTTGAAAGGTTGCTTAACTTGTCGGCTGGGTGACTTTGACACTTAAGACAATCGGCAATGGCGAACCATTATCACCAGACACCAACATCAAGACCGTGTAATTGCCAACGGGCGTTGCTGGCGGAGCTTTAACCAACCAAGTCAGGGACATGCTGTCAATCAGGCGATACGTTGTTGAACCAACTTCTGTGATTCTGCGCGAAGCTTCCTGTCCAGCAAGTTCAACCGTCCAGCCTGTCGGTGCTTTGATGTCCTGCACTTTGAGCCAGTTGACACTGCGGGATTTCACTGTTCCAACGCTGATATCTGATGCTGATGTAAACAATGGGTCAAGAACCTCGTCTCGATTCTTCAGACTGACCAATCCAATATAACCAAAGGTTTTGACAAACCATTCTGGTCCTGCGGTAATGCTGGCTGCATCACTGTCTCGAGCGTCAATCGGTGAATACCTCGAGCTGCCTGGAACGCTTGGAGCGCAGGCGCTAAAAAGGAAAGTGACAAAAACCAATAATCCCAAAATCTTCTTCATGAATACTCCTCATCCTGACGCCATTCTTCGGCGTCAGGCTACCATACCTTTACGGACGAGTATCACTAAAAGTTCCAACTCGAGAGGGCATGTTTAAGCTGCAATCAAGTCTTGCAACCTGAATTGCGCAATTTTATAGATTTCTCCCAGTGCCGTTTCAATCTCGAGTTCAACACCATGCTCGAGCCGTATCACAAAATTCTCTAAAATACTGGCTCGAGTGTGGTTGCGCACGGCAACAATGAATGGAAAACCAAATTTTTCGCGGTACGCAGTGTTTAGGCTCGAGAAGCGCTCAAATTCGGTGGGGCTGAGGCGGTCTAGCCCAAGTCCCGCTTGCTCTGAAACACTTTGCTGGCTCATCTTCAATTTCGCGCCCAAGTCTGGATGGGCACGAATCAAGGTCAGTTGTGTCTCGAGTGGAGCAGTTTTGACAACGCCCACCATTGCGGTGTGAAGATTTTCCAAACTCGAGAATGGACGCCCTGAAACAACATTCTCAGCCACCCAAACTGAGTGTTCAAAGATTAAGGCGAGGCTAGCGATAAATTCGGTTTCTGATGCAAAATTAAGTTGCTCGAGGGTCATTTTTATTCCAAGCTCAGAATTAATTTTTTACCAAGGGCTTGAGCTGCTTTTTCGAGTTGTCGCAAACTGGGGGTATGACGTGGATTCTCGAGCCGTTTGACGGCAGCAAAACCGGTGTTCATGTTTCGCGCGATTTCGGAAAGGGTTTTGCCATTGCGGTTGAGGTGAAACAACACCGCCGATTGCACGCTGGCTCGAGGGGCGATTGAATACTGGTTTTTCTTGGGTTTGCTTGGCATCGGAATGTCTTGCAAAAACTCGAGTTTTAATTCGAGCACGCCAGAGAGCACATCTTCGGCATTTTCAAGGGTTTCGGCAAGGGTTTCACCTTCACTGAAAGCTTCTGGCAGGTCAGTAAATTGAACCGTGAAACCACCGTCACTGGCGTTGGTAATTGTCGCTGGATAGGCGAGTTTCATCTGAGTTTCACCCCTGTGATTTCTTCAATACTTTTGAGTGTTCCGATTTTCAAATCTTTTTTGCCATGAATTGGAATTGGACAGATTTTGTCGTCTTTGACGAGGATCAAATGCTTGGTGTGACGGGCTTGGACCCAACCTTCGCTTTTAAGTTTCTTGATCACTTCTCGAGCGTTCACAACAAAAAAGATAGCACAAAATTGTACCATCTTTCAAATTCAATCACCACAAATCATGCACCAAGGCTCTGATGCTCGAGTCGTAAATCGCTTTGACTTTTTGCATGGTTTCATTTGATAAGGCAGGCATGTTTGCGGCGTGCGCGTTGCTCTCAACTTGCGTGGTGGTTTTTGCGCCTGGAATGGCGCAAGTCACTTCTGGGAACATCAAAATCCAGCGCAAAGCCAGTTGTGCCAGCGTGTAACCTTCAGGCACAAGGCTTTTAAGTTTTTCTACCGCCTCGAGCGCCACGTCGTAATCGACGCCAGAAAAGGTTTCGCCCTTGTCAAAACTCTCACCGTTGCGGTTAAAGGCGCGGTGGTCGTCGGGCGCGAAACTCGAGGTTTTGGAAAGTTTTCCGGTCAGCATTCCACTGGCGAGTGGAACCCTCGCCAAAATGCCAACTTTTGCGGCTCGAGCAGTGGCAAAAAAGGTTTCGGTGGGTTTAAGCCTGAACATGTTAAAAATAATCTGCACGGTTTTGACGCTCCGGTGTTGAATGCCGCGCATGGCTTCCGCAACGGTTTCGACGCTGATGCCGTAATGTTTGATCATGCCGAGTTTCACCAGGTCATCCAGAATCTCGAAGACACCGTCCGATTCGTAAACATCGGGTGATGGGCAGTGCAGTTGCAGCAAATCCAAGCTCTCAAGCTCGAGGTTTTTCAGGCTGCGAGCCACCCAGGCGTGAAGGTTTTCTTCTGTATAACCCGCCAGGGTTTGTTTGGGTAATCTGCGCCCCGCTTTGGTGGCAACAAAAAACGGTTCTGAACGTTCGCGGCGCAATTGGGCGATCAAGCGTTCGGAACGTCCGTCGCCATACACGTCGGCGGTGTCAAAAAAGTTAATGCCAACGTCCAAAGCTCTGTGCAAACTCGCCATCGAATCGCGGTCATCGACCGTGCCCCACGTGCCGCCTATCGCCCAAGCGCCGTAACTGATGCTCGAGACTTTCAAACTTGTTTTTCCCAATTCGCGGTATTCCATGATGTTCTCCTGTAATGCCCTGAGTATCGTATCAGTGATTGGTCAGCTTGTTTTTTGCAACGTGAAAGCACTTGCGCCAAAAGCAATCTGGTCGCCGACGTGAAGCATGATTTTGGTGTTGGTTTGAATCACGTGTTTGTTGACGCTCGAGCCGTTGGTGCTACCCAAATCGGTCAGGTAAACCGCTTCAGTGCGTACCTCGAGCAGGGCGTGTTTGCTGCTGACGCTCGAGTCTGTCAGCACAATGTCGTTCGCGGCGGTACGTCCGAGATGCAAGGTTTTGCCAATCTCGAGGGCAATGCTTTGGTCTTGGGCGAGCAATTGCCAACCAGTCGCCAGAGACGGCGTTTTGCTTGGGCTTTCGATGGGTGCGCTGATGGTTTGATTGATTTGGAAAATATCGGTTTGGTTTGAGTTACGGGACGTGTTTGGGATTTCAGGTGTTTGTGAAACGCTCGAGTTTTTCGGTTCTGGGATGCTCGAGTTGCTGCCACGTTCTTCAAACAAGAATTGGGTGTTGCCAAATTGAATCGTGTCACCGCCCGTTAAGGTGGCGCTGGCGGTGCTCGAGCCATTCACTTCGACGGCTTCGCCAGCGTACGTCCAACGTCCTTGATTGAAGGCAAACGCACCCGCTTTTAACGCCAGGGTTTTCTCGCGGTACAAACCAATGTCGTTGCCGTCCGAACGTCCGACGGTCAC
>JANLWR010000407.1:0-4357 GCA_031364625.1 Deinococcales bacterium
TCGTTTTGTCAACTCGAGTTTTGATCGCTCCAATGGCATTGATTTCAACCAATACTTGTATCAACTCAACAACGGTTTGTACTTTGCAGCGGCGCGTTTTCCGTCGCAGGACAAGAATGTCAATCGTTACGATCAAGTGACCTCGGTTTCAATTATGGCTCGAGCTACACCTAAAAACCTCAAGAAACTCGAGGCATTCTTGCCGCAATTTATCGGTGAAACCGTTTTTGGACACCGAATAAATTTTCAGTACAATTTCAAACAAAAATGCGCTCGAGCCGCCCAAGCCTCGTACCGTGGTGATGGTTTGTTCGAGCAAATGGTCATTGGTCAACGTACCCTGACCATTGCCTGTAAGCCCCAAGCCTTTGGTATGTTGTCTGTCACATTGTACTGGGGCAAAATTGGCGATTGGATCGATCACTCGTTCGGGTTTAGCTGTTCAGAGCCAGACCAAGCAGGATTACCCGCCTGTCCGTGGGTTGGGGCATTCCCAAGGAGGATATTTTGAGTTCCATTACCGTTCTCGAGCCTGCCACCGAGCAGGTTCTTGCCACGCTGCCCGAAGCTGGAATTCTCGAGGTTGATTTGGTGGTTCAAAAAGCCAAACGCGCCTTCCCAAAATGGCGTGCAGTCGCCCCAGCCGACCGTGCAAATTTGCTGCGCAAACTCGGCGATGCGATTGATGCCAAACTCGAGTTTTTAGCGAATCTCGAGGCGCGAAATGCGGGCAAACCGATTGGCGGGGCGCGTTGGGAAATTGGCAGCGTCGCGCAGGTGTTCAGGTATTATGCTGGCGCGGTCGAACGTCACACGGGTCAAACGATTCCCGTCGCGGGTGGCGTTGGCATGACCTTCCTCGAGCCTATCGGTGTGGTGGGCATGATTACGCCCTGGAATTACCCGTTGTTCCTTGCCAGTTGGAAAATCGCGCCTGCGTTGGCGGCAGGAAACTGTTGTGTTCTTAAACCCGCCGAGCTGACGCCGCTCACCGCCATCGAACTCGAGAAAATAGCGCTCGAGGTTGGATTCCCAGAGGGTGTTCTGAATGTTGTGGTGGGTCTGGGACACGTCGCGGGTCGTGCGCTTGTAGACCACCCCGATGTTGCCAAGATCGCCTTCACGGGCAGCACCGCCGTCGGACGGGACATTGCCACCCGAGCCGCCGCGAACATCAAACGGGTGACGCTCGAGTTGGGCGGTAAAAGTGCTTGTATTGTTTTTGCGGACGCCGACATCGAAAAAGCCGCGAAAAGCATTCCTGGCGCGGTGTTCGACAACGCGGGTCAAGATTGCTGTTGCCGCTCGAGGTTACTGGTGCAAAAAAACGTGCTCGAGAAGTTCTTGGGACACCTCGAGACCGCCATGAAATCGTGGCGCACGGGCGATCCGTTTGAGGATGGTGTGGACATGGGTCCGGTCATCTCGAGCAAGCAACGCGAACGGGTGACAGAACTTGTGAATTCCTCGAGTGTGCTCTTGCAAGGCACTGCGCCCACGGGGGCGGGATTCTGGTTTCCGCCCACCATTTTAGGACCCGTAAAGCCGACCGACCGCGTGGCGCAAGAAGAAATTTTTGGACCCGTCACCGCGATCATGACTTTTGAAACCGAAGCCGAAGCCGTCGAACTCGCCAACAGCACGATTTACGGCTTGTCGGGCAGCATTTGGACGCGTGACGGCGCGAAAGCCTTCCGCGTGGCTCGAGCCGTCGAATCTGGGGTTTTAAGTATCAATTCAAACTCGAGCGTGCGTTACACCGCGCCGTTTGGCGGTATGAAACAATCGGGTTATGGGCGCGAACTCGGACCGAACGCGCTCGAGGCGTACTCCGAAGTCAAAATGGTCTATTACCGAACCGATGATTGAACCGAACCTCGAGCAAGTTGAATTTGACACGGTTGGTCTGAAGTTTCATTCGGAGACCAACCGTGTTTTGAAGGTTTGGACCAATAAAGACGCGGATGTCGTGACGCTTAATTTGTTTCTGAACGCACCCGACCTTCGCGTGTCACCCTCGAATCTCGAGGGTTTGCGCGAGATGTACCGCGAGCAAGTCACTGCGGCAAAAGGTGGTTTGGTTGAGGTCAGTACGCTCGAGGTGTCAGGCATCCCGAGCATCAAAACGATTTTCAAATTGCCGCAGAAAATGGCTGGCGTGGCTTACGTCGCCGCCGTCACTATTCCGTTTAAAGATTTCAGTTTTGTCCTCAAAATTACCTGCCAGGAGCGCGGTTTTGGTGGCACTCGAGAAACCAGAATTCTCGAGCAGAGACGACTTGCGCTGCAAGAAAAAGGGGAGACTCAAGACGTGATGATGGGTTGGAATGCCGACCCTTACGATCAGAATTTTAAATCCGAATTGCTCATGACCTTCGCTGAAAACCAGATTTTCGATGCCGATTTTCCAGATCACCCGATCTCTCGAGCACGGTTTTGGATTGGGGAATTTGAGAAAACCTTGAAACTCGAGAAAAGTTTGCTGGCATTTGAACCATTTGAGCGCCGCAAGAAAAAATTGTTTGGCTTGTTTTAAAGTTTAAGCCAATTGCCGTTCCAATCAAAAAACTCGAGCGCGGACAAGCGTTTTTTGTAATCATAAACCGAAGGTTCAAGCGTGGCGTAACCCGGGTAATAAAATGTTTTTCCAAGTGCGATTGAATGCTTGATGCTGCACAAAATCAGGTACACGCCAAGGCTGTGCTTGGATTCAGACGGGTCATAAATTGAATAGATGCTCGAGGTGGAAGTTGCACCGATGTCAAGAAAAGTCGCGGCAATCAAGCGTCCGTCTTTGAAGAGCAACAATTCTTTGGTTTCGCACGGAACACTTGCAGGTTGAAAACCCAGAAATGAATACAGCGAATCGGGAACATTATCAGAAAATCGCCTTGTGTGAAGTGCAAAAAGCTCGAGCTTTTGACGGTCAATGATGGCGTCTTGAATTCTGATTTCGAGACTCGAGTTTCGTTTCATGACCCGTGCTTGGCTGGTGCTGGGCACAAAATTCTCGAGCTGCATTCTTAAGGGCGTGACGGTTTTAAACCCTCGAGCTTCAGACATTCGGGAATACCGAAAAAAGTAAGAACCAAAATGCCGCCAACCATCGCTCCAACAGCGATCCATCAATTCAGGGCTGGCTTCTCTCAGGTCTCCCGCTTCATTGATGTTTGGAATCATAAGGTGTCAAGGACGGCTCGAGCTTCCAAATTTTCATTCCAAGGTAAAACTTCTAAACCCCGCTCGAGGGTGCGTTCGTGACCTTTGCCAGCCAGTAAAACCGTTTCGCCCGCTCTGGCTTGCGAAATTGCCAAACGAATGGCGGCGCGACGATCTGGCTCGAGCACAAAATTGCCGTGGTGAACTCGAGCCTCCGAAGCCATTGTCTCGAGGATGGCGTCCAAAGATTCTGTGCGGTGGTCTTCTTCGGTAAAAACCGTAAAATCGGCGTTTAGGGCGGCGGCTCGAGCGATACCAGTGCGTCTGGAAACATCGCGTTCGCCTGCCGCACCAACCACCAGAATCAGTCGCCCTGTTGTCGTGGGTCGCAGCGTCTCGAGGGCGGCGGTCAGGCTGGCTTGGGTGTGGGCAAAGTCATTGATGACCCGAAACGGTTTGGTTTGCAGCATTTGCATTCTGCCTGGAACGCCTGGGAAAGACTCGAGTCCAGATTTGAGCTGCGTTAGGTTCAAACCCATTTTTGCCCCAATTGCCAATGCTGCCAGCGCGTTCGCACCGTTGAAACTGCCGATCATTGGCACTCGAGTTTCAAACGTTCCGAGCGGTGATTGCACGTGGATCTCAAGACCTTCCGTGGTTTCTCGAGACTCTAGAATTTGCCAGTCGCCCTTTTCACCGTAACTCCAATGTGGCATAAGGTGTTGCGGATAGGTGGCATCGTCGCGGTTTAAAACCCCAAACTTGGAATGCTCGAGGAGCTTACGTTTTGCGGCAAAATAATTTTGGGCAGTGCCGTGCAAGTCCAAGTGGTCATCGGCAATAAAATTGACCCAACCGCCCACGGCAAATTCCAAACCTTGCACGCGCTCGAGTTCCAAAGCATGACTCGAGACTTCGAGAACGGCGTGGGTGCAGCCAGTAGCCACGAATTTTGCTAGCAGTTCTTGCACGGCTGGGGCTTCGGGCGTGGTGAAATGCCCTGGCAGAAATTCTTCAACACCGTTGTAACGAATGCCCACCGTCGAAATGCGTCCGACTTTTAAACCAGATTGCTCGAGGATGTGGTGCGTTAAAACCGTGGTCGTGGTTTTGCCTTTGCTGCCCGTAATGCCGATCAACTCGAGTTTGCGCCCTGGAAACCCCCAGAACGCCGCAGAAAGGTCGGCAACCGCCCGCC
>JANLWR010000859.1:0-6099 GCA_031364625.1 Deinococcales bacterium
GTTGGGATTGGCGCGGGAATGTCCACGCAGGCAACGAGTGCCATTGCGCCAATCAGGGCGAGACAGAAAAGCCGAAATGCGTTCATGTTGGTTCTCCTTAAAGTCAAAACTCGAGAGGCGAAAATTGAATTGCGACAACGCTCAATCTTTGTTGCTAAAAGACTGAGCATTTTTGGTGACGGGTGCGAACAACACCAGTGCGGATGCGCTGGCAAGAATGGCGTTAATGCCGATACGGACTGTCTTCATAAACACCTCCGAGGCTCGAGGTCGTCTCGAGCATTTTGTTTGGCTGTGTTGAGGATGCCAGGGGAGGCATTAACGAGGCGCTAACGCTCGAGACA
Source organism: Deinococcales bacterium (assembly GCA_031364625.1). Classification (GTDB taxonomy): domain Bacteria; phylum Deinococcota; class Deinococci; order Deinococcales; family JAAFIG01; genus JANXTZ01. The sequence goes on from JANLWR010000859.1 coordinate 345, forward strand.
AAAAACTGACAGCCTCGAGATCAGGCTGTCAGTTGACTTGAAGTTTCTAGCGTCGTTACCGTCTCGGGTAACTTTTCTGAAATGCGTTTAAGGGAAATACAAAACGCGAAGATGTCCGTATATTGTTCCGAGTTTAACTGGTCGCTCGAGGTTTTAAAAATCGTTCGAGCGTTCCTGAGGGCATTAAACTGAGTATCAAAATCAAACCGATCATGCTTAAAAGCAATCCCGCATTGCCAACGTTTAAAAAACACAGGGGCACAAGCGCACTGAGCGCCACAGGCAGGGCGAACTCGAGTCCGATGGCGAGCAGCGCCAGCACGATGGCAAAAATTGCACCGAGCAAACCCGCGACGACACTCGAGACGTAACCGAGCAGCATGGCATTGACGGCAAGTCCGAAGCCAAAGCCGAGCACCGCCAGCAAGACCCTTGAAGGCTCGAGTTTCCAATTGCGCCGCCAAGCGAAGGCAATCACCCAGGCAAGCATGAGTATTAAGGACAGCGGCGCGAAGGTGAAGACTTTGGTCAGGGTTTCACGCAGGCTGGCTTCTGGAAAGCTTAAGACCACACTTTGCGAGGTGATGACGTTGGCAAGTTTCCACTCGAGGTTGCCATTTTGACTGGTTGGGAACAGGCTGCCCTTGGCAAAAAGCACGGATTTGGGGGTGCTGACGCTCAGTTTAAAATTGCGGATCGGTTCGCGCCGAGCACCAAAATCGTAATTCCAAGTTTGAGCGCCCTGATTGCGGTATTTAACATTAATCTCGACTTTTTGTTTGGCGGCAACGTCACCCTCCCAGACGTAACCTTGGCTGAGATCAGATTGCGTGACCGCTTGACCGTTGACTTTCATCTCGAAGTCCGAGAGCGTGCCAGAACCGTCGGGCAAAGGAAACGTAAAACGCAACTTGCTGGGTTTCTCGAGCGGGTTGGTAAAACTGTACTTGCCCGTAAAATTGGCGCGGTAATAGGAGCGTCCTGCGCCCGTGTCACCGAAATCAAAATTGAGGGTCACCTCGGCATTCTCGAGCGCCACGGGAAGGCGTTGAATCACCTCGAGGGTGCGGGTGTACAAAAGACCACCCGCTTTTTTGACGAACGAATCGTTGACTTTACGAACAAATTGGCTGTTCGGGTCGTTGTTGATGTACGGCGCGAGGGCTTGGGCTGGGTCGTTGCCAAGTTGTTTGGCAATGTCTGGCGGCAGGGAAAACGTGCGCTGATACGTGATGACATTCTCAAAACTGACGCTCGGGCTGTATTGCACGGTTTGTCCGCCGCTCGGGTCTTCGCGGCTGGAATACTGCGCGTTTTGCTGATTGGAAAACCTTAAACCCACAGCCTCCCTGGCAATGCCCAAACCAATGACGGCGGCAAAGACTGCCAGTGCCACGGGCAGCCAGACCAAACTCGAGCCTACACGACTCCAGAGCCAATTCCTGGCTTTGCCAAAGGCTTCACGGTCAATGGCGTACAAGACCAGACTGGCGACCAGCAGCACCGCCAGGACAATCAGTAAAATACTCAAAATTGGGATCAGAAAGGTAATTAAACTCGAGAAGGAATCGTTTAGCCAACGCAATGTACTTTGCACCATAAAGTTGCCTCCGTAAATTTAGGATACGGAGATTTGTAAGTTTGGATGAGAATATGGCTTTAAGGAATTATTCATGCAAAACTTAATCGACCAATTCGACAACATCCTCGAGTTCGATGCCACCGTCAAATTCAAAGGCGATCAGTGGCAAATTGATATAAAAAATAGCGCCCTGACCGCGTTCGGATTCAGCCCAAATTCTGCCGCCATGTTGTTCGATGGCAAGCTTACAAAATGCCAAACCCATGCCCGAATCAAAACGGGTGGTGTTGGTCAACCTCGAGCGTTCAAAGTCGGCAAAAATCTTTTCGATGTCTTCGGCTGGAATGCCTTCGCCGTCGTCACGGACGGTAATCTCTAAGAGGGCGTCTTTGAATCCAGCTTCGACTTGAATGCGTCCACCGTCGCGGGTGTGTTTGACCGCGTTCGAGATCAGATTGGCGAAAACGCGGCGCAAGACTTCGGGGTCGGCGCTAAAGTCGGGCAGGGTTTTGGGCACGATAAAACGCAAGTTGCGGGTTTGACCCTGCATTCCGACATCACCGAGTGCCAGCTTAAGCACATCCGCGAAATCGGTGGCGCTCAGGGTTTTGGTGGACAAATTAAGCTTGCCGTCGCGCATTTTTCGGACATCCAAAATGTTGGCTGCCAAGTGCAGCAAATGCCGAGATTCGTCGAACGCCATTTGCAACAACCCAGACAGTTTGGTCGGCAGTAACGCTTGGGTTTCCATGCGCACCAAATCCAGAGCGCCCATGACCGCAGCGATGGGGTTTTTCAGATCATGCACCAACATGTGCGTCAGCCTGTCCTTCATGCGGTCATCCTCGAGCAGCAAATCGTATTTGGATTCAATGTTTTGCACGCGGTTTAGGATTTCGCGGTCTTTGGTCTTCAAACGCATCGCGCCGTCAAGATGCGCCCGAAAGCGCTGCCCGTCGAGCGGCTCAATCTCGAAGGATTGCAGTCCAGCCATGTAAAAAGCGGTTGCCGTCTCGAGCGGACCAAGCCCGACAATCCAGGTGTGGCGCATCTCTGGGCGGCGCGAAAGAAGCGATGCCACTTCGGGCGCACTGAGCGAACCGTTCAGGTCGTAATGCACGATCACCAGGTCGGGAGCGTTTTCGATGTTTAACGTGTGCGTTTCGCCAAGCGCGGCTTCGGCGCTGTTGTACATCAAGCATTGGTATTCGCCCAGCATCAACTCGAGTTGATCTGTGACGGTTGGGTTACTGGAAACAATCAATGCGCGTGCCACTGTTCTCATCCTAACTCATCTTTGATGACGATAAAGGTGAATTTCGACACTGGTTTTATGAGACGACTAAACACCAAAGGTTTTTGATCGCCAATCACAGATGATATGCCTAGGCAGCCCTCGCAAAATTGCATCATACCAAAACCTGAAACACAAGTGAACGGTTAAAATCAAACCGTGAATTTCACTGTGTTCGCTCGAGGTTTCCGAGCCATGTTCCCGATTTACCTTGGTGTGATTCCGTTCGCCCTGGCATACGCCGTGACCGCTCGAGCGGCAGGTTTGAGCGTGCTCGAGACGTGCTTGATGAGTGTGCTGGTCTTCGCGGGCGCGAGTCAGTTTTCTGCGGCGGGCGCTTTTGCCGGTGGCGCGGCTGGGCTGACCATTGTCTTCACCACGTTTTTGCTCAATGTTCGGCATTTGTTGTACGGCTTGTCGCTCGGGCGCGAAATCAAACTCTCCAATTCATAGCGCGTGGTCAGCGCGTACTTTTTGACCGATGAGGCTTACGGCATTGTCATGGCAAGCAACGAGCGCAGTTTTGCGTTTTTGCTCGGTTGCGAACTGAGTTTGTTTGTCTCATGGAATGTCTTTACGCTGGTTGGCGCTCTGGCAGGTTCGATCATTGCCGACCCTGCAAAACTGGGCGTGGATTTTATTTTTCCGTTGTCGTTCACAGCGCTTATTGTGCCGTTGTTAAAATCCAAAACCGATGTCATCGTGGCAGGAATTTCTGGCGTTCTGGCATTGGTGTTTTCTAAAATTTTACCTGGAGGTTTCTCTATTTTTGCCACCGGCGTGATTGGCAGTTTGTTGGGCGCGTGGTTGACCCGTTCAGAGCCACCAACAGAACCGAATCTCGAGGACAATACCAGGGAAGTCGCATGAGTTTGCGGCTCGAGATTCTGCTGGTGTTTCTTGGCATGTGCGCCGTAACCTTCGGCTCGAGATTGGCGGGCTTAATGTTGCGTGCGCCGTTACCACCGTTTTGGTTGCGGTTTTTGCGTTTTGTGCCAATCTCGGTGTTTGCAGCGCTTATTATTCCCGCCATTCCAGGCGATCAGGGACAGGGCATCATGAGGGTGTTCACTTCGTTACTGGCGGCATTTGTCGCGTGGCGAACTCGAGTGTTGTGGCTGACGGTGCTGGTGGGTTTTGGCACGTTTTGGGTTTTAAAATTTTTTGGCGTTCACGCTTGAAAAAAATACGTTCGTATTGTAATCTTAGCGCGTGCGAACCTCGAGTCAACGCCAACCGATTCTTGAACGTGCCGTGCAACTCGCGTCGGTACATGGTTTGAACGGTCTAACGATTGGTTCTCTTGCCGACCATGTTGGCATGAGCAAAGGCGGAATCTCGGCGCATTTCAAATCCAAAACTGCGCTGCAACTCGAGGTGGTGAACAGCGCAAGTGAACTGATGACCTTGCACGTGATCTCCCCTATTCAGTCAAAACCTGCTGGTCTGGCACGAATTAAAGCCTTCGATACCGCCTGGTGGAAATACTTTGGAAATCGGGTTTTCGCTGGCGGTTGTTTTTTCACCAACGCCGTCCTCGAGCTTGACGACCTGGAAGACAATGAGGTTGCAAGCGCCGTGCGAAACAATTATTCGCGCCTTCTTGCTTACCTCGAGATTCAAACCAAAACAGCCAAACAACAAGCCGAACTTCAACCTGACTTAAACGTTTCAAGTTTTGTGCTCGAGTTTATGGCATTGCGTTTTGGCGCGATTGTGTACCGCAGTTTGGGTATTCAAAACGGTGTGTCGATGGCAAGAAAGGCGGTGAAAGCTTTGATTGCTCGAGCATCGGTTTAATTTTTTTACAATCTTAAAAACACGAACGTTCGTCTTTAATAGGAGGATTTTATGCACACCAAACCAGAACTCATCGCCGCTTTGGAAACTCAGAAACTCGAGATTCCAGCGTTTTTGGAAAGCATTCCAACCCAACAATTTTTTGACGGCTCGAGCGAACGTTGGTCAACGGCGTATCACGTTCAACATGTCACCAGTGCCGTGAATCGGGTGGCTGGAGGTTTGCTGAATGCTGACGCACTGCCAAAACGCGAACCCGCCACAGCCTCGAGAGACTTTGCCACCATGCGAGAATTCTATTCGGAAACCCTCAAAATCACACCCAGCGAAACCTTGCGGCAACTTGGCAGCCGTGTGACACTCGAGGAACGCCAAGATTTAGACGCCTACAAAACCCAATTAATCTCGAGCTTTACGAACGCCATTGAAAATTTCAACACCGCGCTCGAGGGTTTTGATGAAGCCAACCTCGAGCAGCTTGGAATGCCGCACCCTGTCATGGGCTTACTCTCGAGCCGAGAGATGGTGTTTTTTATTGTTTATCACAACACGCATCACCAAAACGGAATTCAAAAATTACTCGAGCAAGTCTAAAGCATTCACCAAATTCTCGAGTGAATCCAAAACAAGGTTTGCTCGAACAACCTCTGGGCGTGTGGCGTGAACAAATCCCCAAGGTCCACGCCGCACAAAAATGGCTTTCAAGCCAACCTCGAGCGCGGGGAAAATATCGTTGTCCAAACGATCTCCAACATAAGCGACCTCTGACGGCTCGAGCGCGGTAATCTCGAGAATTTTCTGAAAAAAATGCGGATCAGGTTTTTCGATGCGCCACGAACTCGAGCTGGCAATATAATCCACAGGCAAACCGTAACTTGTTAATAACGCTTCGGCTCGAGCGGGTTGATTGCCGCTCAAGCCAACCTTGTAGCCTCGAGATTTTAGGGCTTGCAAGCATGGGATGGCATCGGGATAAAAATCTGAAAGCTGCATTTCGTCTGGAATACCTGATTGTTGCCGATCGAGGTTTGCGGCAGAGCGGTCAAAGCCTGGTTTGATGATCTCAAAGACTTTGCTGT
>JANLWR010000510.1:0-7630 GCA_031364625.1 Deinococcales bacterium
GCCAATGCCGCCGTGGTTGCGTCCTGGGTTCCGTTTGAGTCACTACCGGGGATTTTTCAACTTGATATTTATTACGGTCTTCCATCGGTCATTACGCTTGGGGCGAACAACAGCATTGGTTTGCTAGCTGGCAATCCCAATCCGAACAGCTTGAATCAGGGTCAAGTTGTGCTTAATTTAGTGGGTCAATTGGTGAAGCCAGCGCCTACTCCAATTGGTGGATTTGCCAATCCAGACATTGTGGGCAATCCTGCTGCTCCAGGAACGACTCCAGTCACGTCTTGGTCTGCGCTGTGTTCCATTGGTTGCAATTGACATCCTGAAATCAAGTGTCAGAAGCTCGAGCAACCTCGAGCTTCTTGGTGTTTCTTCAGGGACTCGAACCCTGACCGTTCAGTGTTTTAAGCACTGTGCCTCTACCAATTGGGCTAAAGAAACTTGGGCAGAACCCATGTGCAACTGGTGCGTCTGGTAGGAGTCGAACCTACAGATTCTCGAGTTTGAGTCGAGCGAGTTTGCCATTCCTCTACAAACGCTTGTGGTGCGCCGAGCGGGAGTCGAACCCGCAAACTCCTGGTTCTAAGCGACCATGCCCGAAGGTGCGTTTTATGGTCAAGAAGCGAGGCGAGACTGCCAATTCCTCTATCAGCGCTTGGTGCAATCGGAAGGAATCGAACCTTCGTTTCCTGAATGGCAATCAGGTGTCGTAAACCACTGGACGACGAATGCAATAGAATCTCAAAACTCGAGATTTTTGGTGCGGTAGGAGGGACTTGCACCCTCGTTCTCTGCTTGGAAGGCAGGCATCCTGGCTGCTGAATGACAACCGCACATTGTGGAGCGCACGGTAGGATTTTCACCCACATTTCCTGCTGGAACGCAGGTGTCCTAAAATGTTGGACGACGAAACGCATGGTCGGGATGCAGAAACAGGGTTAACCTCGAGCCTGATCCCGAAGTGAAACCTTGTGTGCTCTAAGGTTTCAAAGGGTGGAACTGGTGGGTTCTCAGAGATTCGAACTCTGATCGCGTCGCTTAAAAGGCGACTGCTTTACCGTTAAGCTAAAAACCCATGTGGGACTGGTGATCTCGAGGGGAATTGAACCCCTATTCTCAGATTGAAAGACTGAAGTCCTGAACCATTGGACGACGAGACCATGTGGCAGGGGAAGACGGACTCGAACCGCCATTGAACAGCTTCAAAGGCTGGTGCGTTACCAATTACGCTATTCCCCTATGGTCGAGAGACTTGGGATTGAACCAAGACCTTTTGTGCTTCAGACAAATGTGCAGACCCACTACACTATCTCTCGCTTGGATGCGGAACCGAGAGTCGAACTCGGCATGTCGAGCTTATGAGGCTCGATGTGTCACCAGACACGTTCCGCAATGTTTACCCTCGAGGCTTTGGAGGCTGGTTTCTCGAGGGTTGTGGTAGGCACGGAGGGACTCGAACCCCCAGCGTTCTCTATGTAAAAGAGGTACTCTGCCGCTTGAGTTACGCGCCTAAAAAGCGCTCTGGATGAAAGATTTTAACTTCCGACCTCTCCCCCTGGGGAAGTGCGCTGTCGCTGAGCTAATCCAGAACTGGTGGAGGTGGCGGGAGTCGAACCCGCATTGTTTCTGTGTGCAAAACAGATGCCATCCCATTAGCGCCCCAAGCCCGTTAGGTGCTGCTTTAAGGGGCAAGAAGGCGACACTCCCAAACTTGGCGAATTTGTCCTGCGCCCGCCACGGCGCTTTGGTAAGGGATGTAAGAATTGAACTTACCTGATGTCCAGTTTCCAAAACTGGAGACTCGCCTTGAGTCCGATCCCTTGATTGCGCTTCAGTTGCTCGAGTTGAAGCCACTCGGTCACGCGGTATACCTGTTTTCTCAGCATAAAAATTTCAGAACGCAACAGCCTGGTTTCTCCCTCTCAGTTGGGATTGGAACCCTCGGCAGGATTTAAACCCGCACCGTTCTTGTTAGAAGCAAGACACTCTGTTCGTTTGAGCTACGAGGGCATGTGGCGCACCTGAAGGGACTCGAACCCCCACTCTTGACGTTCGAAGCGTCGCGCCTTTCCAATTAGGCTACAGGTGCAATCTCGAGACGGTTTTACATCGTGTCTCACGATTCTGGCTGACCTTCCAGGGATCGAACCTGGGACATCTCCGTTAACAGCGGAGCGCTCTGACCGCCTGAGCTAAAGGTCAATACGCTTGAAAAAACCTGGTGGGTGCGGAAGGATTTGAACCTCCAATGTCTTACGACCTCTGATCTACAGTCAGATGCAATTCCGTTCTGCCACACACCCAATCTCGAGCGTTTTGGTCACACAAAACGTCAAGAATATTTTTGGCACTCGAGTTGTCAATGTTCTCAGTTCGTGCTCGAGACAATCGAGTACGTTCTTTTGGGTCCATCGTCGGGAATCGCTTCTTGATCCCAAAACGCACCTGACGGGCGGGATCGCACCCGAGTTTCCAGGGTCACAACCTGGCGTCCTGTCTGTTGGACGACGACGAACATGAAAATGAAAAAGAGCTTCTACCGATTAGGTGAAGCCCATAAAAAACAATATGGCAACACCAGCTAAATTATGCGAACCTCGAGACGCAATGCGTTAAAACCCTGCCAACTGCGAACGGTTTGATGCTTCGGCTCACAACGCGATTCACTCCTGCAATAACCCTCGACCAGATTCGAGCCGAAATTGACGGCAGGATTCTCGAGTCTTAAATTTTTTGGTTGCAAAAATGTCATGGCGACCTTTCAAACCTCGAGTGTCTCTCGGGGTAAATCTCGAGATTGAGTTTATGGTGCGAAGTGGTTTGTGTCATTCGTACAATTGCTTAGTGCCTAGTAAGCCATTTGGTCAGATTTCTGTTAGGCTCGAGGCATGAAAACCGATGTGACGCTCGAGGAAGCCGTAGACATTTTGGCGGGTATTTTGTCACCACCACAACGCGAATCCGTTTCGTTGCTCGAGGGTTTGCACCGAGTTTTGGCGGAGGATTTAAAAAGTCTTGTCGATCATCCAAGCTGTGACGACAGCTCTTTGGATGGTTACGCTGTACGGCTCGAGGATACCCTCCAAGCCACGCCAGACCTTCCAGTACGGCTTGAAGTCATGGGAGCGGTTGCGGCAGGCTCTGTGCCGTTCGTGGGGCAACTTGAGAAAGATCAGGCGGTCAAAGTGTTTACGGGTGCGCCAGTACCAGATGGCACGACAGGCATTGTGATGGTCGAAAATACGGCTCGAGACGAGGACAGCGTTTTTGTCTACCAACCAGCCACACCCGACGTTCGCAAGCGTGGGCAAGACCTCGAGATTGGGGAATCGTATTTGCAACGCGGGCAGATTTTGCGTGGTTCACAAATCGCGCTGGCGGCGGCAATGGGTCACGCTAGCCTCCCAGTGTTCAAAGTTCCTCGGGTTGCCATTCTCAGCACCGGCGATGAGATTCTCGAGCCTGGGCAGCCTCTTCCGCCTGGTGGGGCGTACAACGCCAACAGTTACGGTTTGGCGGCAATGCTGCGCGAAATGGGCGCAGAACCCGTGATTTTGCCACGGGTGAAGGATGATCTCGATTCGATTCGCCAAAGTTTTGAAGCCGCCAACGATTGCGATTTGCTCCTCACCATTGGCGGCGTCAGCATGGGTGATCGAGATTTTGTCAGAATGCTGCTCGAGCGTGAAGCAACCATGCACTACTGGAAAATCAAAGTCAAACCAGGTGGACCTCCCGTCTGCGCGACCTGGAATGACCTGCCCGTGTTTGGGCTTCCTGGCAACCCAGTCTCGAGCTTGGTGATTTTCTTGCTGGTCGTCAAACCTGCGCTGTACAAACTTTATGGTGTGCTCGAGAAGGCTTACGAAACCGTCACCGCCACTGCGCTCACCCCGTTCAAGAGCGCTGGCGCAAAAACTGGCATGTGGCGTTGTACCCTCGAGAAACTGGATGGCGGTTTTGGCGCAAAAGCGTTTGGTAATCAAAGTTCTGGTGTGCTGCGCAGCATGGTGCAAGCCAATGCCTTGGCGGTTGTGCCACCGCAAACCGAAGTCAAGACAGGAGATAAGCTCGAGGTGATACGACTCTAAAGGTTTTGTCGGTGTCGAATGACTCGAGTGTCTGAGGCGTATCTCACGCATGACAGGTTATGATTTTGGTATGAAAAATGTTTTCAGGTTGTTGTTCATGGCGGTGCTGCTGATGTCGTTTTTGACGGTCAGCGCCCAACAAAAAAGTATTTACCTGTACTCTCGAACGTATCTGCCGAACCAGGATGCGTTCGTCGAGTTCAATGCACCTCCTGGAAACATGGTCTTGTCGCTCGAGCGCGTCCTCGAGCCAGAGCAGGTTTTGTTGGGGCAGAAGAACATTCGTAAGCCAGTCCTGCCGAGCAATGCCAAAACCAAAGTGATTCGCCGTGTTACGAGGCGTTTAACCTCGGACGGTTATGACCGTTACAGCTTTGGCAAGTTGCCGGTTGGTGTTTACGCCGTGCGTGCGATTCGCGGGCAAACCAAAACCAGTATTTTGATGCTGGTGTCCGACCTTGGTTTGGTGGTCAAACGTGGTCCAACCAAAGCGCTAACCTACAGCGTCAATCGTTTTTCGGGAACGCCAAAAGTCTCGAGCGTCTGGCTTTGGGATGCTGGTATCAAAGACCAAACGCTCTCGAGCAAAGACGGCGTTGCCGAACTCGAGGTTGGTAAGAAAGCAGACCCAGTGTTCTTGGCTCGAGCGGGAAATGCGTGGGCGCTCTCTGGTGGGTACTGGAATTCTTACGAGGACACCAAAATCAAGGGTTATATTTACACGGATCGTCCAGTCTACCGCCCCGGGCATCACGTCGAATTTAAGGGTACATTGCGTGATGCCAAAACCTTGAAAGCCATTGCGGGCAGAGACATCACCGTGACTGTGCGGTCTTCGCAGGACGATTCTGAAGTCTTCAAGACCGATCTCAAAACGGGTGATTTTGGTTCGTTCAATGCAGGTCTTGATTTGACGCTCGAGGCGGTCACAGGTACGTACTACATCAGCGCCAGCATCAAGGGCGACACCAGTGAAAGTTACAACGGCTCATTTATTGTCGAAGCCTATCAAAAACCCGAGTACAGCGTGACCGTCACGCCAAGCCGTGAACGTGCCGTGCAGGGCGACCGGGTGAAATTTAAGATTTCCGCCGATTATTTGTTTGGCGGTAAAGTCTCGGGCGCAAAAGTCACGTATTTTGTCACCAAAGCCAATTATTACGCCTACACGTACGACGGCGAAACCTATGATGGTTCTGGTGAGAGCAGTGATTACGGCTCAGACTTGGTGATCCGCGAAGAGGCACGCCTGGATAAAAATGGTTCGCTCGAGGTCAGTTTGCCGCTCGAGAAAAACCCGAACGCCCAAGCGCTCTCGTACCGTATTCAAGCCGAGGTCGAAGACGAATCGCGGCGCATGGTGGCAGGCAATGCCAGGGTGATTGCGTTTCCGTCGGCAGTCAACGTTTCTTCCAGAACCAGCGATTATATTTACCAACCTGGCGACACGATCACCAGCACCGTCAACACCACAGATTTAAACGACAAACCAACCTCGAGTGTCGTGTCGCTCGAGGTTGTGCGCGAATCGTGGGTTAAGGTCAAGAACGATTACAAATCGGTTTCAACCAGCCTTTTCACCCGTTCGATCAAAACGGGCGCAGATGGCGTTGGGATACTCAATTTCAAAGCCCCTCAAGGTGGCGGTTACAACATCATCGCCAAAGCCAAAGATTCTGCGGGTCGGGTTTCCAAGAGCGAATCTTTTATTTGGGTGCTCTCGGACAATCAAGATTGGTACTGGAATTACCGTGAACTTGAGATCAAACTGGATCAAAAAACTTATAAGGTTGGCGATACGGCAACAGCTTTAATCGTTTCACCAAAACCGGGAACGCCTGTGTTGGTCACGCTCGAGCAGGATGGTATCAAACGGTTTGAGCTTGTGCGCAGTCAAGGTGCGGCGATTCGTTACCGCTTTAAGATCAGCAAAGACATGCAGCCAAACATCTTTATTTCGGCGGTTTTGGCAAGTGACGGCAATTTCTTCTCGAGCACCGCCACCGTGCGCGTTCCTGTGACCGACGCGTTTTTGAAAGTTGTCATCACACCCGACAAAGCCAAATACCTGCCAGGCGAAAAAGGTAAGCTCGAGATTGCTGTGACCGATGTAAACGGTAAGGGCGTGCCTGCCGAGTTGGGCGTTGGCGTGATTGACGAGGCAATTTATTTGGTGCGTTCGGATGACACGCCAGACATTCGCAGTTTTTACTATGGCACACGCGGGAATCTGGTCGGTTACAGCACTTCGGACGGCTTTAGTTTTGAAGTCGAAGCCCAAATCTTGGCAGGTTTAAAACCCGAAACGACCAGCGCCAGATTCGCCCAAAACAAAGAAGATTCTGCCAAAGCCGCCGCGCCAGGTGATAGCCCGAACACGCCGCGCAAAGACTTCCGCGACACTGCCCTTTGGGTTCCAAATGTCGTGACCGACTCGGGCGGGCGCGCCACCCTCGAGGTCACATATCCAGACAATTTGACCACCTACCGCACCACCGCCAGGGGCATCACGACGGACGCCAAAGTGGGGCAGGGGACAGGTAAATCCTTGGTCACAAAAGATGTTTTGACGCGCTTAATCACACCTTCGTTCTTGGTGCGCGGTGACAGTTCGGTACTCTCGAGCATCACCAACAACACCACCGAAAACGCGATTACGGCGCAGCAAAAACTCGAGTTGCAAAACCTCGAGACGACGGGTTCTATAGACCGTCAGTACCCACTGGCAGCCAAAGCCAGACAACGTACGGATTACACGGTTACAGCCAGCAAATCTGGTACGGCAACCGCCACCGCCAGCGTCAGTTCTGAGGGTGGAACGGACGCCGTGCAACTGAATGTTCCAGTCTTGCCGCGTGGTTTTCAAGACCGTCAAGGCTTTGCCGCCAATGTTTTTGAGGGCGTTAAAACCCTGAACATTCCAAATGACGCCAATCTCGAGACTGCCAAACTTCGGGTGTACATCACGACAAACTTGACGGGGGCGGTTGCTCCAGCCCTCGAGTATCTGGTCGGTTACCCTTATGGTTGCACCGAACAAACCATGAGCCGTTTCCTGCCAGCGCTGCTTGCCCAAAAAACCATCGGCTTGAACGGGCTGTCACAAGCCACCATCGACGAAATTCCAGCGATTACCAAAGCCAGCGTCAAACGACTGCTCGACTTCCAACACGGCGACGGCGGTTGGGGATTCTGGCAAACCGATTCCAGCACCCTCGAGATGAGCGCTTACGTGCTGCACGGTTTGGTCAAAGCCAAACAGGCGGGCGCAAAAGTGCCAAACGCCGCGCTCGAGAATGCCGTCAAATACGTTTCCAAAACCGTGCAAGACGCCAAGCTCGAACAGGGCGAACGCTCTTACGCCTACCGTTCGCTCGCCGAGGCTGGACGGGTCAATGTGGACGCCATGCAGCGTTTCTCAAGGCGCACCGAACTCGAGCCATATGCGCTGGCAAATGCTGCCATTGGTCTGGCGAAAGTGGGCAAAACCACGGACGCCAAAGACGTGCTGGATCGCCTAAAAGCCAAACGCATTGACCGTG
>JANLWR010000569.1:0-2134 GCA_031364625.1 Deinococcales bacterium
CGTCCAGCAAATGCCAGGCGATGGCTTCACCCTCGCGGTCTTCGTCTGTCGCCAGAATGACTTCGCTCGAGTCTTTGAGGAGCGCCTTGAGTTTGGCGACCTGCTGACGTTTGTCGGCATTGACCACATATAAAGGTGCGAAATCATTGTTGACATCGATCCCCAGCCGCGCCCAGGGTTCGCCTTTAAATTTGGCTGGAACTTCATCGGCGTTGCGTGGCAAATCACGAATATGCCCAAAGCTCGACTCGACCACATAACCCGCACCCAGAAACTTCGAGATGGTTTTAGCCTTCGCAGGCGATTCCACAATAATTAAGGTTTTTGACAAGGACTTCCCCCTCGAGAGATACCAAACGCCAGGTTTTGGCATTGGTTCAAAAAATTCTCAAACGACCCTCGTTCGAGATCAGGCACGCGGGTAGGGTAGCACATGAGACATGAAAAGTAAGAAGCTCGAGCACAATCTGGCGTTGATGGGTGTTCAATCCCAGGTTTTTTGTACTTGAGTTTACATTTAAAATATATTGGTGAAAGTCACAAACCCAAGTTTTGAGTCTTTTGCCCAACCAAAGTTAAAAGATGATACCAAGTTTAAAATCTTTGGCGAACAAGCCAAGTTCAGGAAAGTCAGGGCACCCAGCATCGAACAACCAATGCTCGAGCAGCGTCTTGGCTTCAGTCCCAGCAAACTCGAGGGTTAAATTGATAAAATCCTCAACGCTGGCATTGGAAAACTTGTACTTCTCCAAGTACGAGCGCAACAAACCAAAGAACTTTTCGTCGCCAATTTTTAATCGCAGCGCATGAAGCGTCATCGCACCGCGCAAATACACGCCATCGTTAAACAGGTCATCGCCCATTTTAAGCGTTCCTGGAGGGGTAAAAATGCCAGAGTTTACAGGCACTCGAATCACGGGCTTGCCCGTCAAGGGAATCAATTCGATGCGAGACGGCGTTCCCAAACGCACCTTGCTAAAAGTCCATGTTTGGATCACATCGGCAATTTGTTTGATCGTTGCCCCTTGCGGAAATTTCGCCGTAATCTCATCGTGATAATTTTGGGGCAATGTTCCCTCAAACATGAGAAACAAGGCTCGCTCGAGGTTCTTGCCAACCATGACCGCTTCGCCGTAACGAAAACCACGCAGACGCTCGAGAAACTGGGCTTTGTTCATCTCGGCAACAGCACTTCCCGCCACAAGATCAGGGTAAACATCTTTAATTTGGGTTTTTAAAGTCAGACCTTGGTTGGCGGCACGAAAATCGCTGTACAACCAACCAAAATACTCGGCAAAGCCTTCATGAACCCAAATGTCTTTATGCGTTTTAAACGTCACATACGCCCCAAACCATTGATGTGCCAATTCGTGCGCGACAATTTCAATGGTTAAATCAATATCAGGACCAAAAGAGGGCGGTAAAGTCACCAACGATTGAGTCTCGAGTCCGAAACCAAAGTCATTGTTAACGGTCAGTACGCCAACCTCGGCGAATGGATACGTTCCAAGTTTATCTTCAAAAAACGTGACAATGTTCGGTGTCTCGAGGATTGCCTGACGCATGACGCCCGTCGTTTGAGACGCAAGATAATGACGAACCCGAACGTTGCCAACTTTCCCTTGATCTTTGAGCTTAAATTCACCCACCGCCATCACCAGAAAATAGGTGGAAGTTGGCGTGTCAATGCGGTAATTGCTGGTCGCCGTGTCGTCGTTGTTCTCGACCCTCGAGGTTAAGACACCATTACTGACGGCTTGCTCTTTGCTGGGTGCGTTTAAATGCAAAGAAAAAGTGGCTTTGTCGCTTGGATGGTCGTTGACTGGACTCCAGGCGAACATCGCACTCGGTTCGGACAAGACCGTTAACTGATTGATCGACGCCATCCAGAAATTTGCGCCACCAAAAGCGCTGGTGTTGACCGCCACCGAACCAGGCTTTCCCGCGTACGTCAGACTGACTTTAAAATTCTCGCCCTTTAAAACAGGTTTGCCTGGGCTGATCGTCAGTTCTGGATCGGCTTGCACAAACCGCGCCACATCGCCGTTCACAATCACGCTGGTGACGGTCATCGAACCAAAATCGAGATTGAAACTGCTGAGGTCTTGGGTGGCAACCGCCGTCATGGTGGTTG
>JANLWR010000605.1:0-2163 GCA_031364625.1 Deinococcales bacterium
ATTTGGAATCGTAAATGTGGCATTAACGCCCGTATTGCGACCTGGCAACCAAGCCCGAGGATTGACCCCAGAAATGTTTTGTTCAACAGTTGTCCCAGTGGCTTTGTTGCGCAAGACAATTTTTAATTCTCGAGGGTTAAACAAACGCGACCAACCGTCATTGCTGACATTGAATTGTAACGACCAGCCATTGCCACGGGTTGCGGTTGTCTGGTGCGCGGCAGAGGTAAGACGGAAACGATAGCCGATCAAACGAGAAATTTCGTTGTAACAACCATCTTTCTTCCAGTTGTCCATAAAGCCTTGAAAGAAACCATCGTTCAAATAGGCTAGGGAATAATCACGCCCCTCGGTCAGAATATCGTTGCAACTCGTGCGTAACCTGCCACCCACGTCACAGGTTTCGCCACCAAAAGGCGTCACTCGAGAGACGGCTTTGGCATATTCACGCAAAGGATCGTTCAGTCCGCCATCGTATGTTCCAGTGTCGGTGTCGCCAGCCATAAAGCAATCGTTGTAGATACCAATACGGGCGTTGTTGGTAAAGGCATCGGCTTCGCTTGGAAACGTCGAATTCCAGGATTGCATGTCAACGGGGTAACGTACTTGCAAAAAGCGTCCTTCTGGAACGGCGTCTAGCAGTGCATCACGAATGATGATTTTGTTTTGCGCCGAATCCAAACCGTTGGTCGAGTCGTGCCATTCGCCCCAAGCGCCAACAAAGCCTGCCTGCCAAAATGCGACCACGTCGGCGTTGCGTGCCAAGATTGGTTTGATTTGTTGAATGTGGTTGAGTACGGTATCAAGTGGAGCATCTGGAATGTAGGTGTAGTTACTGCCATCGGGGAAATTGTAGCTAAAGCGCAAAACAGTCTTAAGACCTGTTTTGCGTAATTTGGCAAAACCTTCCTCGAGTTGTGATAACCACCCAGAATCCAATGTTTTGCTGGTATATTCGTCAAGTCTGACATAACTGAAAACCAACCGGTAACCCTCGGCTGCTTTTGTCAAGAGGTTGTCCTCAGATTCGATTGTTAGATCATTGCTGGGCGCATAAAATCCGCGTTCAGGGTTTGGAAAGTTGTCATTGCTGCCCAAGAAATCTGTTGAAACAAAATCTGAACTGTTGGTTGGTGTCGGTGATGTTGGTTCTGGTGTTGGTTCTGGTGTTGGTTCTGGTGTTGGTGTTGGTTCTGGTGTTGGTTCTGGTGTTGTGGGTTCTGTAGGGGCGTTTGGTTGTGGTGAATTGTCGCATTCGACCCTGGCGTCAGCCCAATCGGCATGGTCGTACCAGTTGCTGCGATCACCTTCGGTGTCGTTTTGGTTTTGATCAACCACCAACGTCAGGGTTTTAACCCCGTTCATATCAAGATCAATCTCTTGGGTGGGACTGTTGCGGTTCATGCCGCCCGAATCAAAGAGTTCTGTATCGTCACTGAAAACCCGAAAAATCACGTTGCCATACTCGTCTTGATCGCGCACTTCATCATCCAAGCCGACACTGGCTTTAAACCTCGAGCAAGACCCTGATAGGTTAAAAGTAATGCTGCTGTCCGCATGAACGCCTAAACCCTTAATGTATTGTACGCCAGAGAGCGAGATTTTCTTACCAACTTCAGTACCATCTTCGCTACTACCATCTTCGCCGTTAGAATAATCACGTTCAATTGGTCCCCAACCATTTGAAGCCGCTTCCCAGGTTTGATCGCTCAGGAAACCTGACGTGATGCTTGAGACCGAACTTGCATTAACCGTAGAACTCCAAGGTTTTATTCCCTTAAGGTACGGATTGTTCGCAGTTGAGACTGGTACGGTGTTACACGCAGCCAAAGAGAGCGCCAACGCAATACCAAAGGCATATTGCAGAACGCGGCTTGAGTTGACTTGCTTTAAATTGTTTTTCATAAATCTCCAAAAAATCCACTGCAAAAAATGAAATACACGCTCAAAGCTCGAGTCCGGATGACTCAAGTGCGGGTTATAAATTCGTCCATCCAACGTGGATTAACATGGACTATAGATTCTTTGAAATCAGATGTTGTAGTAAATCTCACTTCAACGTAGTGAAGGGAGATTGACTCTTAAATCGGGCTGCGCTTGGGCGCAAAACCAAAATGTTCAGCCCGTTTTCTGGCTTTCTCGAGCAACCAGGCATCCTAAAAC
>JANLWR010000612.1:0-3221 GCA_031364625.1 Deinococcales bacterium
ATGACCAGCCCGTGCGAATTCTAGGGTCAGCAAACCAGTACCACAACCAAGATCAAGGATTTTCTTTGCTTCGAGTTCTGCTGCGAGGGAAAGATAAAAGTCGGTGTCTGCACCTCGAATATTTTCAATGTCGTACAACTCGACAAGGCGCAAATCGACATAGTGTTGATCGAGTTTCATCGGAGCATCTTAAGTGAAAATCACCAACTGACAAAATATCGTCTATCAACCTGTGTTCTTAAACCTTCACCAACAACCAGGCTTTGACATCCAATTCCTTGGCAAAATGCGCGACCGGCACAGTATTGGGCAGCGTAATCCCGATTTGTTCAGCCATCGTATTCTCGAGAATCTGCGCTTCACAAGTCTGCAACGACCAGGGTTGATGCAAAATATCACCGCGATAGACTGTACCTCGAGCGTCGATACTGAAAAGATAATAACGTTCGGTCAACCAGTGCTCGAACGTGCTTGGTGCGGCATGGAAAACCTCGCCAACGGGTTTGTACTTGGCTTTGAACATGGCAGGTGCGGCATTTCGGTGCGTGCGCAAACTCGAGTAATCAAACCAACCGTTATCAACTCGAGATGACATTTTTGCATCCATGTACGGCAAATGAAACGCCACTCGAGCGCCACGAACCGCCAGCGGATTTTCGGCATCCAGACTGAAAAACCAGACGCCAGAATGCACACCGTCCGTGACATACGTGCGCAAGTTCAACTCGAGAAACGCGTCCGTGCCAGGAATCGGCGGCAAGCCTCGTGCGTGAATTTGATCCATGCGAAACGGCACAACGCCCAACCAAGCTTGCCCCTCAAAAGTCTCGAGCGTCAAACCTTTGGGAATGAACGGCTCGAGGCTGGCAACTGGCACGGGATAATGCAAAAATGCCAGATCGAGCCAGCGCATCTGCATGACCCACGGGCGCTCGGCTTTCATTTGGCGTCGAGGAAACGGGCGCGGAGTTCTGGGGTCGGCAACCAACAGGCTTCGCGTTTACCAAAAATGTTGTAGCGATAGCGTCCAATCAGCTTGTAAACGGTGTCACGCAAGAATTTGGGGACGATTTTAAAGACGCTCAACCAAGACCATTTTCCAGGTAAACGCTTGAAAATCTCGAGCACCGCGTCCGATCTGGTGAACACGTTTGCGCCTTCAATCAAAACCACGGTATCCATTGAAGGAAGTTTGTGCAACTCGAGCAACTTCTGCCCCGCCTCAGATTGCTGCGATGCAAATTGAAACACCCCAGCTTGGTCGTTGGCAATAATAAATTGCACCACACCGTTGCAGAGGTTGCAAACACCATCGAACAAAACAATTGTCTTGCCAGCGTCACTCACGAATCAAGAATACACAACTCGAGTTTTTAGAACCAGAGTTGGAAGTCCCCGCGTTAGACTGAGGTTATGACCGATCCAATCCTGAAAAAATGGGCTGACCTGCTCTGCGATTACTGCTTTCAAATTCAAACTGGGCAAAGTTTAATGCTTGACGCCAGCAGTGCAGCATTGCCACTCGTGCGCGAACTCCACAATGCACTGCTGATACGCGGCGCGTACCCAGTTTTAAAACTCGAGTATCCAGAACAACAATCCGACTTTTACCAGCACGCCACAGACGCGATTCTGGACAAGGTTTCTCGAGCCGAAATTGCGCAAATGCAAGCCATTGACGCGTTCCTGGCAATTCGTGCCAGCACCAACACGACAGCACTCTCGAGCGTTGACCCAGAAAAACAAAATCGAGTGCGTCACTCTTACAGCGAAATTCGCAAAGCCAGGGAGGGCAAACCCTGGTGTGTCACGCTCTACCCAACCCAAGCTTACGCCCAAGACGCGGGCATGAGTTTGGCGCAACTTGAGCAATTTATCTTTGGCGCAATGTTCTTAGACCGCCCAGACCCTGTTGCCTCCTGGGGCGAAATCCGTGCGATGCAAGCCGAATTGATTTTAAAACTCGAGAAAGCCAAAATCGTCAAATTCGAGGCGAACGGCACAGATTTAACGCTGGAAGTGACAAACCGCATCTGGCGCAATTCTGACGGCAAGCGCAACATGCCAAGTGGCGAGGTTTTCACAGGTCCACTCGAATTGAGCGCCAACGGCACGGTGTTCTTCACGATTCCCAGCATGGTGAACGGCGTGGAAGTCAGCAATGTCAAGCTCGAGTTTAAGAACGGCAAAGTCATTGCCGCCAGCGCCGAAAAGGGTGATGCCTACCTGCAACGCGCCCTCGAGACGGATGAAGGCTCGAGATTTCTGGGCGAGCTGGGCATTGGCACAAATTTTGGGATTCAACGCGCCATCAAGAACATTTTGTTCGACGAAAAAATTGGGGGCACGGTGCATCTGGCACTCGGCAACAGTTACCCCGAAACGCTCGGCACGAACCAAAGCGCCCTGCACTGGGATTTGATTCTCGACCTGCGCCCACCTGCGGGTGGTGGACGGATTTTACTGGACGGGAACGTGTTCGCAGAGAACGGCAAATTTGTGTAACTCAAGCTTTAACAAGAATTGACCAAGGTGTAAGATCAAAGCATGTCACTGCCGTATGACTATTTAATCACTGAAGCCGAACGTTTTAACGTCAGGCTCGAGATTATTGCTGGGGCAACAGTCTGGGAAGCCAGTCCAGTTTTTAGACATCAATGGGAAGTGAAACGAATTGCAAATTCTTTGCACCCCCTGGCAGGCTCGAGTTGTGAATGTATCGAAACACAAGACACGTTGTTTAAATTTCCTGATGGTTCACTCAAACGCCCCGACATTGCCGTGCTTTGCACCATGCCAGACCTCGAAACCGCAGATGTTGCCCTCGAATTGATTCCAACGGCAGTGGTCGAAATTATCTCTAAAAATTACGAATACAAAGACTTTGTGCTCGCACCACCGTTTTACCTATCACAAGGCGTGCGAGACATCCTGATTTTCAACCCAGCCGACAAATCTGTACTGCATTACCGACCCGATCTCGAGCAACCAAAAACCTACAGTTCACCCATCACTTTGAATCTCGAGTGCGGGTGTGAAATTACGGTGTAATGGACTTGCTCGAGTTTCCTGATCTTTTGCTCGAGTGGTGCTAGAATTTTGTTATGACCCTTGCCGTGGAAGCACCACAAAATCCACCAGAAATTACGCGTCGTCGTTTTACGTTTGAAGAATTTGAACGCATGAGCGACCTTGGTTTGATTGCCGAACAACACGCCGAT
>JANLWR010000616.1:0-2679 GCA_031364625.1 Deinococcales bacterium
TCGCCGTCACTCGAGAGTGGTCCGATACTTTGGTTGAAAATCGCCACTTTTTTACCGAAAAACCTGGCAATTCGGATGATGGTCAAGTAGTACGTTAAAGTTCGGGCGCTGGTTTTGTCTTGCAGCAGCCCTCCCCCACCAGAAAGCAGGGCATCTGCATTCCACAGGGCGGCTAAAAGCTCGAGCGGCTGCATTCTGGCTTTGCTGACAACGCCGTACTTTTGGGCGGTATCGCTGGGCGTTTGAGACAAAACAATTGGCGTATGTCCAAGGCGTTTGAGTTCCAGTGTGATGGCAAGCAAAATGGCTTCGTCGCCCGTGTTGGCAAAACCGTAATAGCCAGACAAAACAACTTTCATGCTGTCCCTTCTCGAGCATTAAGAAAATGTGATTGCTTGCTCATCCAAAATCACTCAAACCTTGTATACTCATTCACAGAGGGGCGTCGTTCGCTACTTTCGCACGTACTGGCTTTACGCTTGGGCGGGAATGTGGGCGACGCCTCACTCGTTTTTTATCATTGATTGAATGCTTGATACAAGCCGATCAGTTGCTTCCGAATGTCCTTCAAGATGGTTTTTGTTCTCTGTCGCAAGTTCCTGAAATACTCTTACTGCCTGCAAAAGACCATTTGAGTGCAGTGGATCAGTAAACGGAATCAGTATTTCTAAATCAACAATTTGAGGCAAAATAAATTTCTGAAACCACTCGAATAACTTCGGTCTGTTTTTGCCTTTTATTTGATCTAAATTAACCCCACCATAAACGTAACCACTAAAATCCGGGATAGCCAGAAGAGTTTGAACTCGAGAGTCACAGTAGATTGGGTTTTCAATAATCCTATCTAACAATCCACGTGATCTAAAAGCCCTATACGTATTTAAGGAGGCATAGTGCTGAAATTCATCTTGCTGATCAATGATTATCGAACCGTGCGCATTTAATTTTTTAAGTAAATGATCTATTGTAAAAATTAAAATCGAGAATGTTTGTAAATAAGCAGGGCTTTGAAGTCCATTATTTAGCAAATTTTGATAATTTTCATTCGCAGAAATACTATCTAGGTCAAGATTTTGATTACTTCTGAGATATTCCAATATTTTGTTTTTATTGACTAAAAGCGGTAGGTATTGAACCTGATGGCTTGTAAAAATACCTAAGATTTTTTCAAACCATTGAAAAATAAGTTCAATATCTTGCCCACGATATCCACCTGTTCGTTGATAAAGATCAACTGCATGTAAACGGTCAACTTTTTCCAATCCAGGTTTAGATCGAATCTCCATCATAAGAGCGAGCAATTCGCGCTCGAGACTCACCCAATTTTCAACGGGAACAAACGCTGCGTTTAATGCAAACAATGGCTGTTTAGGGTCATTGAGTTTTTTGCTCGAGTCACCATAATCATCAATATAAATAAAATAAAAACTCATCGCTATTAACCCGCAATGCCCTTTGGACGCTTGCGACGACGTTTGCGACGGTCAAACCCTTTGGCTTGACTCGAGGTTTCAGCCACGGCATTCGATTCTGCCACAGCTTGGGTTTCAGATGTTTCTGGGAACAACCGCTCGAGCGCCTCAGGGTCGTTTAAGACCTCGAGCATGGTCGCGCCGTAACGTTTTAAACGCTCCGGTCCAATGCCTTTGACCTCGTTCAATGCCTCGAGCGTGCTCGGGTTGGCTTTGGCAATGTTGGCAAGAATCGCGTTGGAGGCGATCATAAAACCGCTCAACTCGAGTTTTTCGGCACTTAAATTGCGCCAGTCACGCAACCTGGCAAACAACCTAACCTCATCGGCGTTCATGCCTTTGACCAGTGACTCGAGCGCGGGGTCAAAAGTTTTGGCTTGCCCCTCGGGTTCGTCTGGTTCGATGATCGGTTCTGGTGCGGGGTCGGGCGTGAACGGTGCAATCACCTCGAGCATTCGCTCTAAATCGCGCCATAAATCCCTGGCATCTTCCAAGCCTACCGCAAAGCGCAAAATGCGCGGGTCGGGTTCTAAACCGTGTGCTTCCAAAGCGCGGTGACTCGAGCTTGAAGGCTGACAGACGTTCGAGAGTCCGTCACCGACAAATTCGGAACGCTCGAAGACTTTAAGGCTTTCCAGCGCGGCTCGGGCGGCTTCGACACTGTGAAACCGCAAACTGAACACGCCGCCGGGCAACTCGCGTCCATCGCGGGACAGCAATTGCGTTTCGCTGACCTCCGACGCCGCAGGCACAAGCAATTCCCGCACGCCAGGATTTGAGCCAATTTTCTCGAGCAACTCGAGGGTCGTTTTGTTCATGCGTTCAAAGCGCACAGCCAGCCCACGCAAACCACGCAGCGCCTGAGCGCAAACTTGGGCTGGCGCTCGGGTGCCGATCAATTCGCGGTTGTTGCGAACACGTTCAAAAATCGCGTCGTTGCGTCCGACCACCAAACCCAAACTGAGGCTCGAATCACCCACCAGCATCGCCACGCTCGAGTAAACGACCACATCGGCGGCAAATTCTAGAGGACGGCAACTGTAAGTGGTTGCCAAAGAATTCTCAACGATCACCAAAGCGCCAGCCGTGTGCGCCAAACTGGCAATCCTCGAGAGGTCAGGCACGCCCAGACTGGCACTGGAGAGCGCCTCGATAAAAACTGCACTCGCGCCCTCGAAGTTGATGCTTTCAGGCTCGAGGAGATCAC
>JANLWR010000703.1:0-4724 GCA_031364625.1 Deinococcales bacterium
AAACTTTTTCGGCAACTTTTTTAAGCGATTCTTTAATATAAGCATTTCCAGAATTTTTTTGCAATTCTTCCCAACTATCATAAAAACGGTCTTTTGCGACGATTTCTTTATATTCATTTACGATTGTAGAAGTAAGTAATAGTTTTTTCTTCATTTTAAATTTTTTTTAACCTTACGTCAATTTGGAATTGCGCGGCGTGCAATATCAAATGCCGCTCGTCTTGGCGTTCGCGCTTTTGGGCTGGCTGATCTGGGTTGCCGAGAACATTGCCACGTACTTCAACGCTTGGCAATACCCATCACAAAAAGGCGCTTGGCACATGGTGGACGGTAGCAAACTGAGTTCTTGGTGTTTGCTGGTGATTGTCAGTTTTATTGTGGTGGCGGCGTTAAAAGACCCGAACGCACGTTGGAGAGCCGCCACTCGAGATTCTTAAAGCCCTTTGCTCATCTCGAGCAGCGCCAAAACCGTGCGCCAATTTCGGCTGGAGGCGGTGGTTTTCAGTTTTCGTTCAACAAAATTGTTGGAAAGTTTTGAAGTCCCAGAACCGTTCGGGTAATGTACAAAAAGCTCGAGTTCACCGAAAACATGCTCGGCGGGTTCGCTGGCTGGAAGCTCAAGTTGGCGGGTTGCGGGCATATTTTTGAGAAAAATCACGTAAGGCTGAATCGCGTTCTCGAGGGTTCGATTTGGAAACGGGTTGGCGTCCACAATGCGCTCTAAATCGGCAGGCAATCGAATCAGGGTCGGCACGGTATACCCAAAATGCTCGAGAATTACGTCTTCAATTCTGGTTTCCAGGCTCTGTTTGTCAGTATCGAGACAGTTAAAAACCACATTGCCAGATTGCAAATACGTGCTGACCGATTCAAATCCCATGGTTTCAAACATGGCTTTCAACGCGGGCATCTTCATCTTAAAATGGTTTCCCAAGTTGATTCCGCGCAGCAGGGCAATATAAGTTTGCATGTCGAGCCATCTTAAAACACGACCGCCCAATCTACCGTATGCTGAACAAATGCCGTTTTGGAACGCTCTGACCATCTTCGCCTTTGGTTTACCATTGTTTTTGCTGATGTTGGTACTCAGTCTGGTGTTTCTGGTTTCAAGCCGTGGTTTGGTCTTCACCAAAATCCTCGAGATTTTCAGGTTAAGCCTCAAATCCAACCAGAACACGACCTCAGGCTCGAGCATTCAAATCTCGAGCCTTCAAGCCGCAATGCTGTCCTTGTGCGGCACGGTCGGCGCGAGCGGCTTGCTGGGAGTCGTCACTTCGCTGCAACTGGGCGGGGCTGGTGCAATATTTTGGATGTTCATTTTTGGCTTTGTCATTTTGATTTTCAAACATCTTGAAACCACGCTGGCAGTCCATTGGCGGCGCGTCTACAACGACGGCAGCGTTTTCGGCGGTCCAATGTTGTACTTGGCAAGGGGCTTGGTGGATTCGGGCGCTCGAGTCGCTGGGGTCATTGGCGGTGTGTTTGCATTGATTTCATTGCTGGCGGCTTTAACCTACGGCAACATCATTCCAGTCTCGAACGCGACAACGTTACTTTACACAACGCAACATGTTCCAAAGTCAATCATCAGTTTGGTTCTGGCGGTCGCCGTTTTGGTCGTGGTGGCTGGCGGCGTCGCTCGAGCGGCACGGGTGGCGCAGATCGTGTTTCCAGCCTTGCTTGGCTCACTGATTTTACTCTGCCTGATTGTGCTGGTTCAGCACCTTGGCAATATCCCCAGAGCCTTTGCCAGTATTTTCTCGAGTGCTTTTGGCATTGGTAGCGTTACAGGTGGCGCGGTAGGTATCGGCATTCAACAAGTCTTGACCCAAGGCATGGCAAGGGCTGTTTTAAGCACCCAGGCGGGCATGGGAAGCTCGAGCATCGCGCACGCTCAAGCCCAAACCGAACACCCGGCGCGTCAAGGCTTGTGGGGCATTCTGGAAGGGTTGCTTGGTTTGGGTGTCTCTGGTTTTTTTGCGCTGGTGATTCTAAGTGTTCCAACCGCTTTCAGCTCGAGCAATCAAAGCCCGCTTACAGTGCTGGTCAATGTTTTCTCGAGCAACGGTTTGCTTTCAACCGTCATGGTGCTCAGTGTTTCTCTGGCAATTTTCTTGCTGGCGTTTTGCGCCTTAATCGCCTGGGAATTTTACGCCGAAGAATCGCTGGCGTACCTGATCGGCGACGGTTTTCGCTGGGCTTTAAAACTCGTTTTTTGCGGGTTGGTATTTTTAACCCCACTCTTTAACTTCTCGAGCCTCGCGTTTGTGCCAAGCATTTTGATTGGTTTAATGGTGCTGGTTAACGTTTTGGGTTTGTTGCTGCTCTCGCCACAAGTCAACGCCCTGACCAAAGGCTTGCTGGCGGGTGAAGCCTATCAACCACCAGATTTAAACAACGCTATCGCCCCAGATATTTTTGAAGAATTCGATTTTGACCTGCATTAGACAAAAGTCGCTTTCTCGAGCCACAAAAATTCGCTAGACTAAGATTTCATGACCACAGATGCGCTCCCAGGAAATTGGCAAGATTTTAACGAGGCGAAAGAAGCCATCGGTTTCATGCCCTTAAAAGACCTCGAGGCAATGTTTGCGATTCCCGCCCCGAGCCTGATGTCCTACTCTGGGCACAGCCTGATTGGCGCTTTTGTCTTGTACTTTCTGGGATTTCGAGTCTCGAGTTTGCAGTTGTTGGCGTTTGCGGTGGGCATTTACGGCTTGATCGCGCTAGCCACCAACCGTTCCAAAGCCGCCACGTACCGCGAGGATTGCTATAAAACTTGGGTGCGCAAACGTGCAGATTTGATGTTAGAAGAACTCGAGACTCGAGAGGATGATTGAGGGGTCGGAATTGTCTAATTGTACGTGATGAGTTGACAAAATGCTGCTAGGTTGACTGAACCTACCTGAATGTGAGGTCTCCACGGAGTCCCCAATTTGCATTCTTTGTTGTGAAATCACGACTGTTAAGGATCATCCATTTTCCGTCGTACCAACCGGCTAAGTCAGTTTTTCCATCACCGTCATAATCTGCGGGCACTGGTACTTCTCCAGGTAAACCCCAACTTACGGAAATTGGATGTTCAGGGTCTGAACTTTTAATGATGTGGACACTCGTAACCCCGAGATTGATTGTGTTGTTACTTATCGTATCGACACTGTTTTTCGGTGGGAGTGTTTCCCAACGCCAGACAGCATAATCAAGAGTTCCATCGCCGTCGTAATCACCTGGGATCGGAACATCGCCAGGCTTACCCCATTGCTTTTCGTTTCGGAATTCTGGACCACCGCAATCAACATACCAAGTCCCATTGCTGGGTCGCCACACCGCCGGGCAACCATTCATTTCAAGCGGGATGTCCCCAACAGCGCCCCACTGGGAGACCCTTTGGAAACCATTGGAACTTTGAATGATATACCACGTACTGTTGCTGGGTCGCCACACTGCTGGATCTGATTTTCCATCGCCATCGTAGTCACCAGGAACAGGGATATCACCTCGGATGCCCCAACGGATGTCTGGGTATTCAGCACCAGAACTGAGCACGACATACCACTTGCCACCTTCGCTTGCCCGCCACACAGCTAGGTCGATTTTACCATCACCGTCATAGTCACCTGGGACTGGGACATCTCCGTTGACACCCCATTGTCTAGTCGTAGTGCCCCCAGTGCTTTTGGCGATCCACCAATTGCCCTCGCTGGGTCGCCAGATGGCTAGATCGGCTCGTCCATCGCCGTCAAAGTCATTTTTGGACGTAAATAACCGCTTCCCATAAGAAGATGCGATCTGAATCCGTTCCCACATTTGGGCAAATCCTTCTGCGGTATTAAAAAACGCCGCTTTTTCGTCAGCCGTTAAACCAACGCCTGGAGCAGACCAACTTCTGACGTAATCACCGAGCAAGCCGTAGTTTGCAACACCATCTCGATTGATGTCCCAAGTTTTGTTGCCTGTGGTTAATCTCGGAAATGAAGCGTCATAAGTGACGGTAGCATCGGGGTCTGGTCCTGGCAAAGCAACCAAACCATTGGCATCCGTACCGATGGCAATCCGATTGTTTTTGACCAGTCCACGTGCTGTTCTCAGCGTTTGCACGAAGTCATAACCATTACCAGACGCGCCCAGTCCAATCATACCGTTGAGGTCTGAAATCCTGCGGTACTGCAAATCGGTACGACCATTTTCGTTGCCGTTTATACCTCGAGGTCCATCGTGACCAGACGTGACTGGATACCGAAAGTTTTCGGCAAGAGACAAGGTTTCATTGACGGCTTTCTGCGACATGTGGTCAACATCAATGATGAAGCCCATCTTCATCATTTTTTTGATGGCGTACCTTCCCAGATTGGTCAAACCCAGACGATTGACATGTCCATCGCAATCTGGCGGTGTGGGTGGATTTCGGAAGGCATCAATTCCAATTTTCGCTTTAACTGCCGCGAATGGGGCATCCCAACCTTCAACCTCAAACTTGTGTGTTATTCCACTTGAGGCATCCGCGCACTGAATGTCCCAAAAGGAACCAGTTTGGTGATAGTTTGATATGTTAAATGTATCTATATAAATGGCAGTGCCGCCAAATTTATTGTTGACAACGTGAATAGGAAATATGTAACTTATTCCCTGGTTATAAAGCCTGGTGAGTTCCGCATCAACAATTCTTGAAGATATTTCAGTGATTTGATCATGCGTTCACCCCTGATGTTGTTCGGCAAATATTT
>JANLWR010000720.1:0-3727 GCA_031364625.1 Deinococcales bacterium
AACCCTGCCAACAGCTTGCGGGTGGTGACCAAGCTGATCCGCGAGGTCAATCCCGAATTGCTCTCGAGCGACGAGCGCAGCCTGAGCACCCAGGTCGAGAGCGACCTTGCCGCCTTGCAGACCGCCCTCACCAACCAGGACACCGAGCGGGTTGCCGAACTGTACCAGGGCGGCTTTTTGACCGAGTTTTCCTTGCCCGACTGGAGCGTCGAACTCGAGGAGTGGGTCGGCAGCACCAGGGAATTCATTGCTGCCAGGGTGCGCGGCGCTTTCCTCCGTGAAGCCGAAGCACATGCCGCCAAGGGCGCTTTTGATCTCAGCCTGCGCTGGGCTGAACGGGCTTATGAACTTGGGCGGCACAACCACGACCCCGAAGACCTCGAGCGTCTTTACCCCTTGCTGGTGGCTGGGAACAGCACCCTGGCTGCCCAGGTCAGGAAGCAGGCGGCTGAGTACGACCTCCAGTTGAACCTCAGCCTGGACGAGGCTCGAGGGCGTTATTTTGTGGCGACTTCCGAGGGCAGTTTTGAGGCGCAAACTGTTGCCAACAATTTGCCACGCCCCAAGACTTCCTTTATTGGGCGCGACGCCGAACTGATCGAACTGGGGCAGATGATCGGACAACCTGGGGTGCGACTGATCACGTTGCTGGGGTCGGGCGGCATTGGCAAGACCCGTTTGGCGTTGCAACTGGCATCGGGGCAGGTGTTTGAGACCAATTTCCGCGACGGCATTTATTTCGTTGCTCTGGATGCCCTGAGTGAACCCGATCAGATTCCGCTGGCGCTGGCGCAAAACCTGGGGATCAAGGTCAAGGACGATGCCCTTGCCGCCGTGAAAACCAGCATCGGTCAAAAGCGCCTGCTGCTTGTGCTGGACAACTTCGAGCACCTGATGGACGGGGCGCTGATGGTCTCAGAATTGCTCGAGATCTGCCCCAACTTGGGCATCGTGGTCACCTCTCGGGAGCGGCTCAACCTCGAGGAAGAATTTGTGCTCGCTCTGGAGGGTTTGCCCCTACCTAGCACTGACCGCCTCGAGCTTGCGGCACTTGAATACAACGACGCGGTCAAACTTTTTGTGCAGCGAGCCAAGCGTGCGCGGCTCGAGTTTGCCCTGAGCCTTGAAACCCTGCCGCACGTCCTGAGCATTTGCCGATTTGTTGCCGGTTCACCCCTGGGGATTGAACTCGCGGCGGTGTGGTTGCGTTCGCTGACGGTGGCTGATCTTGCCGTGGACATTGCCAAGATCATCGAGGGACTCGAGTCGCCCTCTCGCAACATGATCGAACGTCACCAAAGCCTCAGGGCTGTGTTTGAGTACTCCTGGAGGTTGCTGAAACCCAAAGAGCAAACCGTCCTTGCCAAGCTTTCGGTGTTTGTCGGTGGCTTTTGCCGCGAGGCTGCCAGCGTGGTCGCAGGGGCGACGATTCCGCTGCTGACCTCACTGGTGGATAAATCGCTGTTGCGGCTCAATTTTGAGGGTCGTTATGACTTTCATGCCCTGCTGCACCAGTTCGCCAGCGAAAAGCTCACACCAGATTCAGAGGAAAACACCTTGACCAGAGCCAAACATGCGCACTGCATTCTGGACTTGATCGAAACGGGTCAGAAGGTTGGCGTCGAGACTCACATCAGGTGCTGCAAAGCGGAGCACCAAAACGCGCTGGCGGCGCTGGCATGGTCGCTCGAGCGCCACGAGGCGTTGATTGGTCTGCGTCTGGCAAGTGCCCTTGCGTCCTTTTGGGAAACACAGGGCTATGTCAGCGAGGGCAGACATTGGATCACCACGGTGCTGTCACAGCCTGGGGCGGCAGCACCCACAGAGCAGCGAGCCAGAGCGCTCCTGAACGCTGGAAGGATCATGTCAAGGCAAAGTGAACGCGCTTTGGCGGTCGTGTACGGACAAGAGGCACTTTCGCTTGCAGGCTCTCTGGGACTCGAGGCGATTGCGATTAGAAGCGACGTGCTTTTGGCGCACGAGGCAAACTCTCGAGGTGACATTGAAGGCGGCAAAAAACATGCCCAGGCGGGTCTGGCGCTGGCAAGGAAGCTGGGCGATGATGAGCTGGTTGCAGTTACCCTGGTCGTGTTTGGAAGTTTGGCAGAGGGTTCTGGCAACATTGATCAAGCCTGGACACTGTTCGAGGAAAGTTTGACCCTGCTGCGCAAACTGGGTCGGCATCAAACCGCCGACTATGCCCTCAACCTCAGCAACCTTGGCTATATCGCCTGGCTGAGGGGCGATCTGCGGACGGCAAAAACCCAATTGGAAGAGGCGATTGTGCTGGCAGAAAACTTGCACAACCTGTTCTTGTCTGTGCTTGCCAAAGACAACCTGAGCGTTGTCATGCTCGATTTGGGCGACCTGAACTCGGCGCGGGTGTTGACGTGTCAGGTTCTCGAGTATCGCCATGCCCAAAACGACCGTTGGGGCATGACCTTTTCACTCGAGAACTTTGCCAGCCTTGCCACGGAGCAAAACGATGCCAGGCGTGCCGCTTGCTTGTGGGGCGTGTCAGAGCGGCTGCGCGAGGAAATTCATTCTCCGATGATTACCTCCTGGCAAGCTCGCCAAGAACGCTTCACGGTACGAGCCAAAAATCAAATGGGTGAAACAGGTTTTCAAACATCCTGGCAGGAGGGCAGGTTGATGGAACTCGAGACAGCAGTCAAATTCGCGCTCGAGACAAGTGGTACTGCATTGATCGCAACATCCAGAATGTAACAAACCCACTTCAGTTCTCGAGCCTCAAATCAAAGCCTGCTCAAGCGTGACAAACCCGTTCACCAACCACCAGCACAGGTCTTCTCGAATCGCTGGGCAAACACTTATCTTCGAGCCTGATTATTTCTTATTTTGATGCTCGAGCACCGCAAACGCCAGTGCTGCCGCCAGCGCTTTGATCTCATTTGGGGCGGTCGTCTCGAGTTGAATGCTTTCACCCTCGAGCACCCCGCCAAAACGCCCCAGAATGTTGTTATGGGAAATGTTCAGGTTCACATCTTTGCCCAGAATGCCGCCACCAAAACGCCCACCCACCGCATGGGGTTGAATCTCGAGTTTGATGTCATGCCCGAGCACGTCACCGCCCGCACGAAGTTCTGCGGCTTCGGAGGTTAACGTTCCGTCGAGGTCAAAGCCGTGCAACAAACCGCCAGCACGACCCTTCACTTTGTCATCGTCGATATGCAACAACACGTCTACACCGACGGTATCGCCGCCAATACGTCCAAAAAGTTGTTTGCCATCAAAGTTCAGTTTGACATCCAAACCATTTATTGCGCCGCCAACACGTCCAAGGATCAACATGTCATCAGTTTACAAGGAAACGCGACTCGAGTCACCTCGAGCATCAAGATCGTGTTGAGGTTTGATAACCTGTGTTCATGATCGATTCGCACGCCATCATCAAGCTCGAGGCACTCCGTAAAAACTTGGAATTATTAAAAAGTTTTGCGAGGCTTCCCGCACTTCCCGCAATCAAAGCCAACGCTTACGGTCACGGTGCGGTTCGGGTGGCGCAGCATCTCGAGCGGGACGTGGTGGGTTTTGCGGTGGCAACCCCACGTGAGGCGCTCGAGTTGCGCAGTGCTGGAATTCAAACTGACATTGTGCTCTTAACGCCTGCGCCGCCCGAAAAGCTCGAGGAACTGGTGGAAAACCAGATTTCGTTTGTGGTCAGCAGCTTTGAGCAAATTCAGGAACTCTCGAGATTTTCTAAAAG
>JANLWR010000748.1:0-2745 GCA_031364625.1 Deinococcales bacterium
TCGCCGTAATACAAGAATGGTGTTCCTGGCAGGGTTAAAAGCAAACTTGCGGCGACACGGTAGCGACCAGCACCGAAGTACGACGGGCGATCCAAGTCGTGATTGCTGGTAAAAATCGCATCGACCGCCTCGGCAGAATAGGCTTTGGCAACTCGAGATAATTCAAAATTGATGGCTTCGTTGCTCGAGCCGTTAACACTGGCAGCAATGGCTTTTTGCATCGGAAAGTTAAAGCCCATTTGTTCACCCGCGCCGTTTTGAAAGTATTTTGCGACCGTTTCAGTATCCGTCCAGACCTCGCCGACAATCGCCGCGTCGGGTTTGATGCCGCGCACAAAACCCGAGAAATCTTTAGTCCAATCAAGCGTTTCAGGGCTGTCGGGTTTGTTGTCGTTTTCGCCTTCAACCACGTAACGCATGGCATCAATTCTAAAGCCATCAATGCCGCGCTCGAGCCAGAATTTAGCGCCGTCGTTCATGGCGGCTTTCACCTCTGGGTTGCGCCAGTTTAAGTCCGGCATTCCTTCCCAAAACGCGCCGTAAAAATAACTCGAGCCTGCTGGTACAGTTGCGTCGGAAAATGTTGGACGCGGCGGGACGCTCGAGGGCGCTTGAACCAAATCAGGATTGTTGATGCTATCTGTAATCTGATGGTTACTCGAGTTGTAGACAAATTTGACAATTGTGTTGTCGTTGGCGACCTCGAGTTTGATGTTCGCGCCGTCACGTTTTGCACCCGCACCGTAATTTTCTGACCACGAACCGTTTAACGCCACCTTAAATTCGTAACTGCCTTTGGGCAACATGACCACCAGTTCAAAGATTCCAGGCGAAACCTCGAGCGCACGGGTTTCCTGTCCGTCGGGATTCCAATCTTTTGCCCCCAATGCCCCTTGAATCGTGCCAGGGAAAATCACTTTCAGATTGCTCGAGGAAGAGGACTGCGTTATTGTCTTCAAAAGATGCCAAGTATTGCCGCCACCCCAGGGTTGACCCCAACCAGGGTTGCTGTCGCGCCACTGATACCAATTGCGTTTTGGTGAATTTGGGTTTTGCGACTCGAGAAACCAGGGGTG
The DNA here is from genome assembly GCA_031364625.1 of Deinococcales bacterium. Taxonomy (GTDB): domain Bacteria; phylum Deinococcota; class Deinococci; order Deinococcales; family JAAFIG01; genus JANXTZ01. The sequence continues at coordinate 1,077 of JANLWR010000748.1, forward strand.
CAAGCTCGAGGTGTGGTTTGCCACCCAGTCCAGAATGACTTTAAAACCTTTTTCGTGGGCGGCTTTCATAAACGCATCAAAATCTGCCAGCGTGCCGTACTGCGGGTTGAGGTTTTTGTAATCGGTCACGTCGTAACCGTGATAACTCGGGCTGGGATTGATCGGCATGAGCCACAGTGCATTGACGCCCAAAGCCTTCAAATCGTCGAGTCGAGCGGTTAAGCCCTTGAAATCCCCGATGCCGTCGTTGTTTGAGTCTTGAAAGGAACGCACGAAAATCTCGTAAAACACCGCATTCGCGTACCAGGCGTTCCCTGATGTGGTCGGCGCTCGAGCGGCACTGAAATCCGCAGCCAAAGCCAAGACGAAAAACAAGACCGCCAAACCCGAAATGAAGCGCTTCATTTGAGGATTGTACGCCATACAAAGTACGCGTGATTCTCATTCAACTTGAGTTAAAAGCACCCGAACGGTATAATCCCGTATCCGGCGCTTGGCGCAACGTTCGTCAAGTGTCTCTCGAGCAATCACAGCCCTCGAGAATGCCGTGCTTCAACCCCCCTCAAAGGAGGGTTTTTCATGCCCCAGACGAGTGTTCCATTCAAAGTTGGCGATCATGTGGTTTACCCCTCACAAGGTGCTGGCAAGATCATTGGCATGGTCGAACGTCCAGTCCTCGGCGTAGCGCAACCCTTTTTCGAGATTGAACTGATGAAAGGCAGCATGAGCGTGCTTGTTCCCGTCGCGCAAGCCGAACGCGTCGGACTGCGGCGCATTACGGTAGCAAAACTCATCCCAGAACTGCTCGAGGGGCTGCACCCGCCAGATTTGGAATTGCCCCTTGGTTGGACGCCGCGCCACCGCAAGGAGCAACTGCTGATTGCAGAGGGCGACATTTTTCAGGTGGCGAAACTGGTCGGCACACTGCAACGCCGCGACAATGGAAAAGCCCTCTCTGCCACCGAACGCAAAATCATGGACGATGCACGGCACATGGTCACCACCGAAATCGCCATGAGCCTCGAGATCAGTTTGGACGAGGCAAACAAGAAAATCGTTGCCGCACTTGAGGGCTAAGGTTCATAAAATATCGTAAGCTTTGACCTCGAGCCTGACGCTCGAGGTTTTTTAAGGGATTTTATGACTGACACTGAAACCCAAACCCTGTACTCGCCCCGCGTCGTGCGTGAATTGCTGACGCGTCACGGTTTGCGACCAACCAAATCGCTGGGGCAGAATTTTTTGATTGACGGCAATATCTTGCGTTTTATGGTCGAAGCTGGCGGCGCAACCGCAGGCGCGAACGTGTACGAGGTTGGTCCTGGTTTGGGCGTGTTGACCAAAGCCCTCGCCGAAACGGGCGCGAACGTGATTAGCATCGAAAAAGACGAACGCTTGCAACCTGTGCTCGAGGAAACCCTGGCAGGACTGAATAACGTTCGGGTGGTGTTCAAAGATGCGCTCGAGTTTCCCTGGCATCATGCGCCCGAGGGCAGCATTCTGGTCGCCAACCTGCCGTATTACATTTCGACTGCCATCATTTCCAAAATCCTCGAGAGTGGCAGGTTCGCCAGCCTGACGTTTTTGGTGCAACGCGAAGTCGCCATGCGTCTGGACGCCAAAGTAAACTCTGACGGTTATGGGTTTTTGAGTGCTTTGGTCGCCCTGT
>JANLWR010000817.1:0-2760 GCA_031364625.1 Deinococcales bacterium
ACTTGAGGTTTTTTTAAGTTTGGCGCATTTTTTGCAGCCCGCTCGAGCGTTGCGGGTTTGACCTGATCCAAACCTTCAGACTTTATTCCCGACGCGCCAAACGAAACGCTGACGCTCGAGGGTTTTACTGCATCTGGCGGCGTTTGAGCAATCCCAGTTGCCCGAAAAATACTTCCAGGAGGCTGTTGTGACTCCAGAATCCTGGGAAGTAAAACACCAAACAACACGCCAGCCAAGCCAATCGAAACGAGCAATTTAGGCACAGAATTCCTCACGGTTTCACGAAACAAAAAGCATTTGCAAGGCTCGAGAATTGATACCAAATTTTTGTCTCGAGTTTCACCACAAAATTATAATTTTTGCTTGTGAGAAAACATGAATTTCAAATTGAACCAAAAAGTATTGCAAAAGTGTCACCGCTCGAGTAAACAGGGACGCTTGTTTATAGGGCACGTGATAGTTTGAGTCATGCCCAAGACAGACGTACTCATCGTTGGAGCTGGTCCGGTAGGCTTGTTCGCCGCGTTTTACGTTGGAATGCGTGACCTTTCGGTGCGTCTGCTCGATGCGCTGCCCGAACCGGGCGGTCAACTGACGGCGCTGTACCCAGAAAAATACATTTACGACGTGGCAGGCTACCCCAAAATTCGTGCCAAAGAACTTGTTACCAACCAGGTGCAGCAACTCGAGCCGTTTCATCCCGTTTACAGCCTTGGGGCACGCGCCGAAAAACTCGAGCGAATCGAAGCTGGATTCGCCTTGACCACCGACAAGGGTGTGCGGTTTGAAGCCAGTTCCATCATCATCGCTGGCGGCGTCGGTGCGTTCGAGCCGCGCAAACTGGTCGCTCCCGGCGTCAGCGAATTTGAGAACAAAGGCATCGCTTACGCCGTCAAAAACCTCGAGTCGTACCGAGGCAAGCGCGTGCTGGTGATCGGCGGCGGTGACAGTGCCGTGGACTGGGTTTTAATGCTCAAAGACGTGGCAAAAAGCGTTAGCCTGATTCACCGACGCGACAGTTTCAGGGCGCACGCCGCCACCACCAACCAAATGATTGCCGCCTCCGAACGCGGCGAGGTTCAAATCCTGACCCCTTATGAGGTCGCTCGTATCGAAGGCACAAACCATGTCGAACGCGTCGTGGTTTACCACTCGAGCAGCAAGGTCGAGCAAACCCTGGAAGTGGACGAAATTGTCTCGATGGTTGGTTACCTCTCAAAACTCGGTCCGATTGCCGATTGGGGACTCGAGCTTGAGGGCAACCGCATCAAAGTGAACAACATGATGGAAACCAACATCAAAGGCGTCTTTGCCTGCGGAGACATTTGCGTCTTTCCAGGAAAACTCAAACTGATCGCCACCGGTTACGGCGAAGCCGCGATAGCCGCCAATCAAGCCGCCGTGACCGCCAACCCAGACCTTAAATTTGAACCCGGTCACTCGAGCGAAGCCAAAGATGCCCCGGGCACCAAACCCGCCGTTGCGCCTGTCAGCTCGAGCGATGCAACCCACTGAGCGCATGACCCTGCTCCAGCAAAGAATCTTGGGTTGAAGGCACGCCAATTTTGCGAATTTTGTCGCGCACATGCTGGCAGCGGCAACCGTTGTAACTGCACAGCATCGCCTCGGGGTCACGCGCCAACATCTTGACCGTGGTGTCCACCACGTCGCGCACGCTCATGCGTTGGACCTGCGTCTTGCCAACGCCCACCACCTCGAGCGAAGTTAAATGCCCTTGAATGGCGTTAAACGCCGCGCTGCAATTCGGAAAAAACGTGCGAGCCAAAGCCCCGCGAAAATATGCGTAACGCTCGAGCATCGGACGACCAGCCAGGTACTCGCCGTAATGAATCGTGGTGTTGGAACGGTGATCCACCCCCAACAAGACAATGTCCGCATCGAGCGCGTACAACACCCCGATTGGCGCATACGGAAGCTCGAGCGTTTGTGAAGACAAAATCGGGTTGGTGTTCAAACCAAGTGCCGCAAAACTTAAAGCGGGATGATGCGACCGCACCGCCTGATACAACTCGAGAAACTGCTGCGGAATGCGCCCAATGTCGTGGCTGACCGGCGAATCGGAACGCCAGGTTGGACCGTCGGCGGGCGGGAAAGCGGGCCAGTCGCCAGATTTCTTGTGGTTGGGCCAGACCAGCGTGTAATAGGTGAATGCGGGCATCACCAACGTTCGTGCGTTGCGCCGCAAAACATCAATCACCGTTGGCGCACCACCCTGCACAAAACCGAATGATGACAAACTCGAGTGTGCCATCACATCGCGCTGCTGACCGACGCCCAATTGGTTTAACGCCCGCTCGAGGTCAGACGCCGAAATATTTTGATTCCAAGCGCGACGCACGAAATTAAACACGGTGTTCACCATGAAAAAAACTCGAGAAGAAGAGGTTCGTGTGAAGCATGGTGAATATAGCCTAACACTCGAGTCTCGGTTTGAATCGTGGTTTAAGTAACTTCGTTTACCAAGTCACCACTTTGGGAAATTCTGGCACCCGTTCAGATAAGTCACCAATTCCAGAAGCGCCAATGCCAACCCAAGACTGATGTTTGCCGCCACTGTTTTGCAATTTTTTCAATCGAATCTTGGTTTCCTCGAGTCTCAAAGCATCAAGTTCAATCGGTGACAATGTTTGTTGCAAATGACGAATTAAAGCCGCTCGTTCATGAAGTGGCAGCAACTCGGCTTGGTGTTGTAACTCGAGTAAACTCATGAGGTAATTGTGCCACAAAAGTTTGTTTTTG
>JANLWR010000834.1:0-4542 GCA_031364625.1 Deinococcales bacterium
CAACGCATTGTTTGGGTTCGTGACCGTCCCAACCGCCCCAAACAAATAAAGCTTTTTTGTCTGTATTCATGATGCTCCAATCATATCGCTTTGCAGGGGTGCTGGTCTCTGACACTGGCTTTTGATGATGATGTGCTGCCCCAAATTTGAGGACTCGAGAAAGCCGTGCATCACCTCGAGCACGTGCAAGGCAAGCTCACCATTGGCGCGGTGTGGAAGATTTTTTTGAATGCCGTGCGCCATGTCTGCCACGCCCAAACCTCGAGAATTTTCGGTGTAACTGCGGGTAATCGGCATGTCTTTCCAGGTTTTTTCGTCTTTTGAAAAGAGTTTCACCGCACCGCCGAAGGTGTTCGGGTCGGGCAGGCTCAGGCTGCCTTCAGACCCGTAAATTTCGATAAATGGCAGGTTCGCCGCCCAGACATCAAAACTGGTAATCATTGTGCCTTGAACACCGTTCTCAAACTCGAGCAAACCCGTGACATGCGTGGGTGTGTTGACGGTGATTTTCTCGCCGTATTTTGGTTGGCTGGTGATGGTGCGTTCCATAAAACTGGCTCGGGCTTGACCCGTCACGCGCCGCACCGACCCGAGCAAACTGACAAGTGCCGTCAGGTAGTACGGACCCATGTCAAACATTGGACCCGCGCCAGGTTGATAGTAAAACGCGGGGTTGGGATGCCAGCTCTCGTGACCGGGGCAGGTCATGAAGGCGTTGGCTGCCAGGGGAATGCCAATCGCGCCCTCGTCAATCAGTTGACGGCAAGTTTGCAAACCTGCGCCCAAAAACGTGTCTGGCGCTCCGCCAACCCGCAAGTTTTTGGAATCTGCCAGCTCGAGCATTCTTATTGCGTCTTTTAACTCGAGCGCCAAAGGTTTTTCGTTATACACATGCTTGCCAGCCTCGAGCGCTTTGAGGGCGACGCTGGCGTGAGCATCGGGCGTGGTGAGGTTTAAAATCAAATCAATTTCGGGATCGTTCAGAATGTCCGCAACCGTTCCAGCCCGAGCAATACCGTATTTTGATGCGGTGGCTTGCGCTCGAGCCAGGTCGAGATCGGCGCACGCCACAACCCGCAGCGCCTCAAACTTGGCGAGGTTTTGAAAGTAAATGTCGCTGATGTTTCCGCAGCCAACAACGGCAACTCGAGTTGCTTGGGTCATAAAAGTACCTCGGGGATGATGTATTTCGTGGACGGGTTGAGTTGAAAATATATTTACGTCGGGTGCTAGCCGTGGAATACACAGGCTTATTCAATAATTCCTTGTCCTAGGCACAAAAATCAACAATTGCCTATCTACCCTCATCCCCGACCCTTCTCCCAACATCAGGAGAAGGGCGTTTAAGCTTTTTGCACGTGTGGTTCGAGGTTTTGTCCCTCTCCCGCAAGCGGGAGAGGGTGGCGAGGAACGAGCCGAGTGAGGGCTTCAGGCAAGTAATGGTTTGACTATTTGCGTGTGACATAAAGTTTTTAGCTTTCTCGAGGTGGGAGAACTACTAGCACCCGACGTATTTTGAAAACCTTAAAAATGAATCTCTCTTTATCAATCAACTGCTTTGTGTCACTCGAGTTTTCAGCCTTTTAACGCCCCCGCCATCATGCCTTTGATGATGCGTTCTTGCCCGAACGCGTAAGCGATAATCATTGGCAGCGCGGTCATGGTCAGCACGGACATGATCGCTGGAATGTTGGAGGCGTACTGTCCCTGAAACTCCCAGATTGCCAGCGGCAGGGTGCGCTGGGATGGACTCGAGGTCAGGGTGTAGGCGAAAACAAATTCGTTCCAGAGCATGACCGTGTTGTAAATCGCCATGGTTGCCATGCCAGGCGCGGTCAGCGGCAAGATGATGCTGAAAAACGTGCGGGCGGGCGAGCAACCGTCCACGCGGGCGGCATCGTCGAGTTCTCGAGGAATCTGACGGACAAATTCGGTCAGGATAAAAATACTCAAAGGCAAACTGAAGGCAACGTAAGGTCCTATCAGCGCCCAGGGCGTGTCATAAATCCCGAGTTTGGTGGTCAGGGTGTAAACCGGAATCAGTGTGACGTGAACGGGCACTGCCAGCCCTGCCACGATCAAGCCAAACAGGGCTTGCGCCGGACGGTACGGCAGCCGTGCAAAAACGTAGGCTGACATCGAACCGAGCAGCAAGATCAGACCGACCGAGATCGAGACCACCAGGAGGCTGTTCGAGAGGTAACGAAAAAAACCGCCCGAGATGACCGCAAGGTAATTGGCAATGCTGGGTTTGATCGGCAACGCCCAGACGGGGTTGGTGTACGTCTCGAGCGAACCTTTGAAGCTGCTCGAGACCATAAACCAGAATGGGAAGAACGTGACCACCAGCCAGATCACAGCCAGCAACCAGACGACGGGATGAAAACGAATTCGGTTCACTCATGCCTCCGTCTGAAAGCGCTTGGTCAGCGTTAAAACCACGCCAGACATTGCCAACACCGCCAGGATCAATGCCACGCCGATGGTGCTGCCATAACCAAAATTGAATGAGGCGAAGGCTTGCTTGTACATGTAGGTTGCCATGAGTTCTGTAGACCCACTTGGACCGCCGCCGGTCAGCACGTAAATCAGGTCGAAGTAACGCAGTGACCCGATCAGTGACAACACCGCCGAGGTGCGAATTGTGCCTTGCAGCATGGGTAAAACGATACGCCAAAAAAACTGATTTTCGGTCGCGCCGTCAATCACGGCGGCATCGTGCAGTTCGCCTGGCATCGAGGCGAGGGCGGCTTGAAAGATCAGCATGTAAAACGGAATGAACTGCCAGCAGATCACCGCCAACACCGCGTACAGCGCAATCGCAGGGTCGCCCAACCAACTTTTTGCCAGTACGCCCAGACCCGTGGCGTTCAGTACCGCGTTCAGCATCCCAAAGTTCGGGTCGTAAATGTACTTGAACAAAAAGCCAACCGCCACGCTCGAGATCAAGAGCGGCATGAAGTACGCGAGTTTGAAAATCCGAAAGCGCCGTCCGCCCTTGTCGAGCAACACCGCCAAACCGAGCGCGAAGGGCAGTTGAATCAAAATCGACAAGATTGCCAGAATCAGGTTGTTGCCCAGCGCCTTCCAGAACACACCGTCTTGTAAAAGCCGTGCCCAGTTCCTTAAACCAACATAAATTTGGGCTTTGCCCAGTCCCGTCCATTCGGTAAAACTCAGACGTACCGACTCGAGGATGGGCCACACCACGAACAACACCAGCAGCAAGACCGTCGGAGCCAGGAACAAGATGGCGGTCAGGGCGTACTCGTTGACGGGTTTGCGTTTGTGGGTCAGGGCAGGATTGTTCGTCATGGGTGTTGTGTCTCGAGTCTTCACTGTTGGCAAGACTCGAGACCATCTCCTGTTCTGGTGCTTACTTGCCCAGCACGCGTTTGGCGGTCTCTTCCATGGTTTTGGCGGCTTGCTCTGGGGTGATGCTCAAGCCCATCAAGGCTTGGGTAGTGTCCTTGTGTGCCTCGCCCAGTTCTGGTGGCAGGTACTGGTCGTACCAGAGTTGCGTGCCTGGGGCGGCGGCGATCAGGTCAACAATGTTTTTCAGGTCGGGGTCTTTTGGCGTAAAGCCCTTGACGGGCGGAATCCTGCCAGCCTCGCCGCGCTCAATAACGGCTTTGTCGTCGATCAGGAATTTGATCATTTCAAAGGCTTCTTTGGGGTACTTGCAGGTGCTCGAGATGCTGTAATAATTGTCGCCCACCGTGCCGACCACGTTGCCTGGCGTGCCAGCCCGAGAGACTGGGAAGGCGAAGATGCCGACTTTCTTGGCAAAATCAGGGTTTTCGGCACGGATTGACCCGGTGCTCCAGTTGCCCATCAATTCCATGGCGGCTTTACCGGCGTACAACAAACCCCTCGATTGTCCGCTGTCGTAATCCAAGCCGTTGAAGCCCTCGTTGAAGTAACCCGCCTTGACCCAATCTTGCAGCATCTTGCCGGCTTTGATGAAGACTGGGTTTTCAAAACTGCCACCTTTAGCTCGAGTCGCGGCGCTGACAAAGGCTTTGGCTCCACCCAGACGGTCAACCATGTACATGAAGTACATCGAACCCGTCCATTTGCTTTTGTTGGCGAGCGAGAATGGGGTGATGCCGTTGGCTTTTAAGGTTTTGGCGGCAGTGGTCAGTTCGTTGATGGTTTGAGGTTCTTTCAAGCCCAGTTTGGCAAACATTTCTTTGTTGTAATAGAACACGGCAACCGCAACGTTTTCGACTGGAACACCGTAAATCTTTTTGTTGAAGGTGATCGAACTGAACGCGGCGTTGAGGAAACGGTTTTTATAATTGCCATCGTTGAGCATGGCGGTCAGGTCAATTACTTGGTTGGCTTTGACGTATTCGTTTAACGGTCCGCCGCCCCAACTTGGGAAGACGCACGGCGCTTCGCCCGCGCCGACAGCCACCCGAATCTTGGTTTTGTAGGCATCGTTCTGAAGCGGCACGACCTGCACATTGACCCCTGGGTTGGCAGCCATGTAACGATCCACCTCGTTTTTGATGAGGCTTAGACCGGGTTCGGTGGACT
>JANLWR010000837.1:0-2912 GCA_031364625.1 Deinococcales bacterium
TGCCAAGGTCACTTTTGCTGGAGCAAACCTGAACTGAAACCTGTTCACGAATCGTTCCCTCGAGAAAGACGCTCGAGGGATTTTTTAAAAACCGCAATTGACAATTTGGCAACACAGATTTAGCCTGATTCAGTTAGGTAACTGAATCAGATTCCGCCTTTCGGGTGAACCCATGACCGCAACCAAAAGCAAACCAGCACAAGTTCCCGTCCGTCAACGGCTGCTCGAGGCTGCCATGACGTTGTTTCACGAGCATGGCACGGCGGCAACCACAATAGCCCAGATTGCCCAAGCCGCGAATGTACCGCATGGCAACGTGTACTAACACTTTCGCAGCAAAGACGAGATGATTACGGCAGTGGTTGAAGCCAGGCGCGAAGAAATTCGTGACGAACTCGAGCTTGCGAGTTGTGAGGCTGATCCGCTCGAACGTTTACGCTCGTTGATTCATGATTCGATCCAAAACCGCGAATTGCTGACCGCGCACGGTTGCCCGTATGCGTCGCTGGCACAAGGCTTGCGCGACATGCAAAACCAACAAGCTGACAATGCTGGAAGTTTGCTACGCTTGTACCTCGAGTTTGCGGAGGTGCAATTTAAAGCCTTAAAAAAGCCCCAACCCAAGCGGCTCGCCGCCGAATTTCTGGCTCGGTTGTACGGTGCGTACACCCTTGCCAACGCGATGGATGACGCCGATTTTCTCGATCAGCAATTGACCGGTATAGAACATTGGCTTGAGCAATCCGTTGCGGCGCTCAAACCAAAATCGCTCACCGCAAAAAATTGAGTTCGACCTTGGGCGTCCTGTGGGAAAAGCTTTGTATCTCGAATTCTGAACTTTCAAAAACGATCTTTCACTGTTGAGTCAGTTCAATAACTGAAACACATTGGAATAGGGCAGCCACCCCCAGCAATCTCGAGTATTTTCGCGTGGTCGTGCGGCGCAGCCGAAAAGCTTCAATCCAAACTGGAGAACTCGAGTTCAATCCACTGGTTTTTGAACAAGGACGCTACCAACTTTCAGCAGCCTTTGAGCTTCAAGTCGATGCCCTCGAGTTTGCTAGTGTTCTCAAAAACCCAAATGCACAAACTTTACAACAAGCACTAGAATTGTACCAAGGCGAATTTATGCCGTATATGACCAGTGAATGGGCAAACCTCAAAGCTCGAGCCTCAAGGCTCGAGCTTTCAACCCACGAGCCACTTCTACCCATCAAAAAACTCACCGAACCACTCAAAAGGATGACAGCAAGCTGAAAGAACCAAACCAGAATGTCTGCCATGAGCACCTTGACCCAACAAAAACCTGCATTGACCGTTCCAAACCAAGAATCATTTTCACAACCAACCTTGTCTGGTTCGCTGGCAAGCGTTGCCATCAGTGAATTTTTGAACAGCATGAGCCAAATGAACACCCCAGGTTGGCTCGAGTTTAAACCTTCAGGCATTCGATTGCGTCTTTTTCAAGGGCATCTGGTTGGCGCGAGTGGTACAAAATTTCCACTCGGTTCGATTCTGGTGCGGCGTGGTGTGCTGACCGAAAGCCAACTCGAGCAAGCCTTGGCTGTAAAGCGCCAGCAAGCCGAGGGTCATGTTTTTCTCGGCACGATATTGATGCTCGAGCCGTTCAATCTTTCCAGGGCGGCGATCCTTGATGCCCTTTCTGCCAAAATCATGTTGACCGTACACCGTTTGTTGCTCGAGCCTCAAGAACGATACGGGTTTTTCAGAACCGACCCGCCGCCGGTGCTGCATCCAAGGGTCAATGTCGCCAAAGCCCTGCTGACCTCAGCCAGCGTCGCCGATGAAATTGCGATCAGCGCTTTGCCACTGGACGCCATGATGCGAATGGTGCGCAATCCAATTGAGAGCACCATCAACCTTTCGCAAGACGAATGGCGTTTGTGCTCTTACCTGAACGGACGGCGCAGCTTGCGCTCTGCCATGCAACTGATTGCCAGCAGTCTCGAGGATGGGACTCGGCGTTCGCACCGTGCCGCGCAACACCTGGTCGAGCACAGTTTGATCGAGTTCGCGCCGGTCATGGGTTTGAGTGCCCTCATTTTGGCGAAACGCAAACTGGCGGGCGCGAATTACCATCCGCCTGCCAGTTTGACCGCCAACTTATTCGTCAAACAAATAGACGGCGTTCGCAGCGCCAGGGCTATCGCTGAGGTTTTAAACCTGAGTCCTGACCGTGCCGCACAGATTGCGGTCAGTTTGTACCGCGACCATGTGATTGAAGTGATCGAAGGGCAGTACGAACTCGAGTTGTTGCTCGAGGAGTATTAAAGACCTGACACCACCATGAAATCCAACTGGCATTCTAAAAGTGTTCAAGTTGATTTGGGGAAATTGAATGCAGGTTGCTCGAGTTTTAAAGATTTTTCAAAGCTCGAGTTGGTCAACAACAAGGGGGAAGAAACATGAAACGACTGTTACCAGTTTTTGCTCTAGCCGCGCTCGGTTTGAGCGCCACGATTCTCGCGCAAAGTCCCGTCAAGCTCAGTTTTTACTCGAGCGGTGATGTGAATGTCAAAAACCTTTGGGAGCAAAACCTGTTGCCAATGTACCAAAAGAAAAATCCGAACGTTCAATTTGATTTGATTTTCTCGCAGTCCGGCACGGGCAACCAGGCGACGCTTGACCGCATGGCAGCCGCCAAAAAAGCGGGACAAGCTTCGGGCATCGATTTGCTTGAGGGTCCAGTCTTGGAGGCGGGCGAGGCGGGTTTGCTGGTGGCGGTCAAAAGCAAAGACATTTCAAGACTGAGCCGTGTCGAAGCCAACGTTCTGGCTCGAGCTAAGGGTTTTGGCGTGCCGTACCGTGGCTCGAGTGTGGTGCTGGCATACAACGCCAGCAAAGTGTCCAAACCACCCAAGACGCTCGAGGCGCTGCTGGAATGGATTGGG
>JANLWR010000841.1:0-1766 GCA_031364625.1 Deinococcales bacterium
CATCAAGAACAACAGTGCCAAACTCGAGGCGAATTGCGAACCAACACTCGAGCCAAGTGGAGGAGCGCCTTTGAGTTTTTGCTTGGTCAGGTTTGCGGCAATTCCGTAACACAGCGTCGCACCGAGCATGGCGGCAACACTGAGCACGGTTTGTAAACCTGACTCGAGTGGCGACCAACCAACCAGCACAACCACGCCAGCAATGCCAAGCAGCAAGCCAAAACCTTTTTTGGTATTGAAGGTTTCGTGAAAAAACACTGCGCCGATCAGGGCGCTCCAGAGTGGACTGGTGGCGTTCAGAATTGCCGCAAGCGAAGCGGAAAGGTGCAGTTCGGCAAAGGCGATCAAGGCGAACGGAATGCCCGAATTGAGCACCCCAACCACGAAATACCATTTCCAACGCTCCCGAATCTCGAGCTTGGCACTGGTAAAAAGTGCGAATCCAAGCAGTGCGATGCCTGCGATCAACGTGCGAAATTCTGCCGTCCAAATTGCGCCCAAAACGGGGGCAATAATTCGGAAGAAAATAAAACTTGCACCCCAAATGGCAGCCAGCAAGAACAGGCGTTGAAGATCGACAACACGCATGATAAAACCTCGAGTTCAGAACAGGGCGACTTGATTGGGTTTCTCGAGTGGTTTTTGCAGTTTCACACCTTCATGCTCGAGCAACCACTTCTTGCGTTCCAGTCCGCCAGCGTATCCCGTCAGCGTTCCCGAAGCGCCGATCACACGGTGACAGGGCAGCACAATCGAAATCGGGTTCAAGCCGTTCGTCATGCCCACGGCTCGAGAGGCGGTAGGTTGCCCAAGTTTGGCTGCCATTGCGCCGTAAGAACGGGTTTCACCCGCCCGAATTTCTCGCAGCTCGAGCCAGACTTTTTGCTGAAATGCTGTGCCGCCAGTGGAAACTGGAATATCGTCTACCGCACTCAAGTCCCCTGCAAAATACGTCTCGAGTTTTGCGCTGTAACCGAACGGATTTTTGGTTTGCTCGAGGATATAGCTTCCAAAACGTTTCTGAAGGAGTTGCTTCATGCGCCCTTCGTTGCCTTCAAAGTCAACAAAGCACAAGTTCTGATTTTCAACCACCAAGATCACTTGCCCAATTGGTGTTTGGATCGTGTCAAACAAGAGTTTCATGCCGCCCTCAATTCGGTGCTTACTCGCGCCCGACGGTACTCGAGCGGTGAAGTTCCCATAAAACGTTTGAAATTCGCGTTAAACGTACTGAGGCTTTGAAACCCAACCTCGAGCGCAATCTCAGAAATGCTCGAGCTTTGACTGTCCAGGCGCTTGCAAGCGTTTTGCACCCGAATGCGGTTGAGCATCTCGAGCGGTGTGATGCCACGGTGAGTTTTGAAGAGTTTGTACAACCTCGAGACGCTGACGTTCGCAGCGTTCGCCATGTCGGTCACGCCTTCAAACATGTTTGGGTCATTGATTGCGTTTTGGGTTAAAACTTTTACGATGCGCTGTTCAATCTCGAGGTTTGAAATTCCGTCGGGGCGGCAAAGTTTGCAGGCTCTAAAACCCGCGTGTTTCGCCTCGAGCGGCGTGTTGAAAAACTGCACGTTTTCGGGTTTGGGTTTACGTGGTGGGCGGCATGAGGGGCGGCAGTAAATACCGGTGGTTTTGACCGCCACAGTAAACACATCATCCAGACTCGAGTCACCTGAGAACATGGTTTGCAGCATTTGGCTTCGAGATAAGTTCATGGCTGTATTTTGAAGCTTTTAGCATTGAAATGCTACCTGAATTTTGCG
>JANLWR010000887.1:0-1749 GCA_031364625.1 Deinococcales bacterium
GCAGCAAACATTCCAAAACGGTGTGCCTCGAGTTGTACCTTTCACCCAGAACGAACTTGGCTTGCGATGTACTGATATCCATCATCGAAACGAAATAGCATCTTGCAGTTTTTAAGACTTAAGGCAGCCACAATATCTGGATCATCAAAATCTTTTGAATTACGGTTTAGAAAGCACTTCAAGCTCGAATCTGGCATGTCCAGATGTTGAAGTACCGAGGCGTAAACGATGGCATCCTGGGGCGACATGCTGTTCTGGATCTGATGGAATTTGGCTTCGTTCAGAATGGTTTTGTCCAGTGAAACAATTTGTGAAATTTGGATTAAATCCTCGATAATGCTACCAAGTCTACGGTTTTCTTCCGCTTGGCTTGTTGCCAGAACACTTGTTAACGTTCGCAGGGTGTTTACTTCGTCACGATAAGGTTTAGAGCGTGATAGTTGTCTCAATTCGGCATCTAAATCGTTGGAAACCCGAGTCCTATTTTTGGCGTATCGCACTATCGTTTCGTAGGGTTCAACCAGACTGTAGGCTGGTAAAATCAGGCGGATGGCATTGGTTCTGCACAGTTCCATGATGGCTTCGCAGCTTTCATGTTGTTCTTGAAGCAAAGCCAACTCAAGAACAAAATTCGTTTCGACATAAACGTTCATTTACTTCAAGCCGCAGCTTCCAATGCCAGGTGTCCGCCTGTTAATTTCTCGAACAATCCTGAACTCACCAGCCAATCTTGGTTGTCCTCGAGTAAATCTTCTGGATTTTGTGCCTGAAGAACCTGGTTTAGCCATGATGTGACGACCAATTCAAAACTTTGTCCAGTTAAATCCCGATATGAGGAATCCGTTAAACCAAAAAGAGGTTGTAAAAAAGGTCTGGGATTGACTTTTTGGGTTGGTTCAACGATTTCTAAAGTTCGATCTGTGTTTTCCCAAAGGTAAAACGAATCAGGCAATGCCAGCAGAAAGAAAGGTGCATTGGGTACTGAGCCGTGTGCGAACATGTTGCGACGCATTTTCGCAGCCCAATCGCTCGAAGTTCCGAGTTTGTTTTTCACTTCAGCAACGAGTGCCAATTGCCCATTTTTATCGAAAGCCAGAATGTCAGCGTACTGTCTCATGACCGAATTTTACCACGTCATTCTGAAGTTCTCTTAAATGTAGCCGGCTTTTGAGTAGCGTCATGTGGTTTTGTTGCGAGAATTCAAAAATCACTTCTCCAATTGGAGGACGTTGTGGGTGTCTCTCGTAACAAGTGACGAAACTCGAGGGACGGTATGCAATATAAATTGCACAATGATTGACAACATGCAACAAAACATGCTAAGTTTTAGGAACAAACCAAACAACCATCATCAAACGTTGTGGAGCACACCCACGACGCCCTGAATCTCGAGGAGTTAACCCGAATGAATGACATCACCAACTTGCTTGCCCTGACCTTTGAAGAGAGCCTTACCGTCGCGGCAATCTTCGAGCGGTTTTTTCCCAGCGATGCCAATCATCCTGGCGCTCGAGAAATCGGGGCGCACCAATACCTCGATCAGGCTTTGGCGGGCGCTTACAGCGACCACCTTCTGACCTACCGCGATGGTCTCGAGGCACTCAATCGCAGCTCGAGCGAACAGCACGGTCAGGTGTTCGCCGATTGTGCGGCGGCACAACAAGACGCGCTGCTGACAAACATGCAAGTGGGCAAGCTCGAGAATTTCGTGCGCCCAAACCAACAAGAATTTTTTGTCTTGCTGTTGCA
>JANLWR010000872.1:0-2249 GCA_031364625.1 Deinococcales bacterium
GCACAAAGACGATCTGGAGCTTAAAAACGGTGCGGCGCAAGTCAAAGGTGTGCCCGAAAAAGCCATTGCGATAGGGCAACTGGCGCGTCTTGCACAGTCCAAAGCCGGTGGCGCGGGTCCAATTGTTGCCGAAGGTCGTTCTGCCATGAAATCGGGAGCGCCAGGGTTTACGGTGCAACTGGCTCGGGTCAGCGTCAACAAACTGACGGGGGTCATCACGCCGCTCGAGTTTGTGGCGGTTCAAGACGTGGGTTTTGCCCTCAACCCAACGCTTATCGAAGGGCAGATGCACGGCGGCAACGCCCAGGGTTTGAGCATGGGTTTGTACGAAGCCATGCGTTACGACGAAAGCGGGATTTTAAACAGCGCCAATTTTCTCGAGTATCACTTTCCACGCGCCACGGATTTACCGCCGTTTGAAGCCGTAATCTTGCAAGAACCCAGCGACAGTGGACCGTTTGGCGCAAGGATTGTCGGTGAACCACCGATTGTGGCTGGCGGTGCTGCCGTTGCCAACGCCATCAAAGCCGCAGTTGGCGTTCGGGTGCTCGAGTTGCCAGTGCGCCCAGAGCAACTTTGGAAATTGATGCAAACAACATAGGTCTTTTGTCGTATGCTGGACTGCTTTTGGAAGGAAATTCATGACAACTCAAAATTCTGTGCCAACCCTCGATTCCATGCAAACCGCCTGTGCGTTCCCGGATAAGGGCGAACGCCGCTATGCCAAAATCAATCTCGAGGCTGGACTGCAACTGGCATTTATTCGCACCAGTGGACGCCGCAACGAACCGCTCGAGGCGTGGTATGTGACCAATGAAACGGGCACGCTGCGCATTCAAGAGGAACAAGTTTTAAGCCTCCTGAAACTTTGGACGGGTGGCGAAATCTCAACGCAACGCAATTAAGACCATCCATGAGGAATTCCTGATGCCAATAGGATTTACAATTTTCAAGGCTCGAGGGGAAGATGGAGCTTTACTTGATGGGGTTTAGAGCATGATTAACCGTGAAGTGGCATTGCCATTTATTGCCGTGGTGATTCTCAGTGTCGGGCTGTTGACCCTGACCAGTGTCGGGTCGCCGCTCGATATTCAAAAACAGTTTATCGGAGTGGGAATTGCCCTTGTGCCATTGGCGGTCATGTGGTTTTTGGGACGTCGTGGTTTGTATCAATTTGCACCAGCTTTTTACTTTACGGCGTTGTTTTTGCTGCTTTTGACGTTCGTGCCTGGTTTGGGCGTCAGCGTCAATGGCAACCGTGCCTGGCTCGGACGCGGTATCTTTCAATTCCAACCCTCCGAATTTGCCAAACTTGCCATGATCTTGATGCTCTCGAGGTTCATGCGCGAACCGGTGCGTTCCTTAAAAGATTACATTCCTGTGGCTGCGGTTGCATTGCCCGTAATGGCACTGACCAGTGCAGACTTGGGTGGTGTGGTCGTCCAAATGGCGGTCACTTTGGGCATGATGGTGATTCGAGGCATTCCCTGGCGACATTTTCTGATTGGCGCGGCAATCTTGGCGGTCGTCATTCCGACGCTGATTGTGCCGCACCTCAAGGAATACCAGATTAAGCGCTTCACGATTTTTTTAAATCCAGAAAGCGATCTGCGAGGACTTGGGTATCAACTCAACCAAGCCAAAATCGCCATCGGTTCTGGTGGTTTGACGGGCAAGGGTTACAAGCAAGGCTCGCAGTCCCAAGGCGGGTTTGTTCCCGCAGCCCACACCGATTTTATTTTTGCCCCCTGGGCGGAGGAGCAAGGTTTTATTGGCGGCGCATTCCTGATTTTGATGTACATGGCACTCTTTTGGCGCATGACGGCAATGGGCGGCGAATGCCTTTCCAACCAAGATAAACTCGTGACGGGCGGTGTACTTTCACTGTTGGGTTTTCAAGTCTTTGTCAACCTCGGCGCAGCCCTCGGATTCGCGCCCCTAACTGGCTTAACCCTGCCACTGGTCAGTTACGGAATCTCGAGCTTGCTCTCGGTTTCGATAGCGCTCGGCATGGTGTACGTGATTCACCGTGACCGGTTTACAGAGTTTTAGTGGTGAATGGAAAGCAAATTGAAAGTCTCATTGAGTCTCGAGTTGTGCTTCAATTTCTCGAGCTAAACTAAAGCCATGAATAACATCCCAATCTGGGACGACACGCCCTGGAATCCACTCCCAAACCTCATTCATGACCTCGAGACGGATGTTTGTGTGATCGGTCTGGGCGGCAGTGGACTCATCTGCATTTTGCG
>JANLWR010000878.1:0-3954 GCA_031364625.1 Deinococcales bacterium
AAGCTCCCTTCTCTCGATGTTGAGAGAAGGGTTGGGGATGAGAGCAGAGAAAACAATTGCTGATTTTTGTGTCTGTAACAAAGGATTTTGCAATGAATGTGTAGAAGTCTGTTAATACCCGACATAAAACGAAGCGATCTATCCATTCGCAACCGCAATGATTCAAGAGCAGGCATTGAAGGTGTTACGATTCCAAACATCACCTCGAGCACAGCGAAGCTTCCAAGGTTGCCAACAGTTCAGGAAGGACACCGTGAACACCGAACAAAACCTTGCACTGCAAGCCGCAAAACTCTATTACTACCAAGGCATGACCACCGAAGACATCGCCAAAGAACTCGGACTCTCGAGACCCAAAATTTCACGCCTGCTGTCGCTCGCCAAACGCGAAGGCATCGTACAAATCAGAATCATTGACCCGCTCGAGGACAACCGCAGCCTCGCGGGAAGCCTAAAAACCAAATTTAAGCTCAACGCCGTACAGATCGTTCCCGTACCCGACAACGCCAGCGAAGCCGAAGCGCTCGAGCGGGTTGCGACCTTTGCGGGCGTACATTTAAACACACTCGTGCAACCCAACACCATCTTCGGACGGGCATGGGGAACGACCCTCAGCGCCATCTCGAGGCATCTGATTCCCAAGCCCACCCCAAACCTCGAAATCGTGCAACTGAACGGCTCAGGCACGGTCACAGACATGAACAACCCGCACATCGAACAGGTTTTCTCGAGGTTTGGACAAAATTACGGCGCGAAAGTCCACCAGTTTCCAGTGCCAGCCTTTTTTGATTACGCCCAAACCAAAGTGAGCCTGTGGCAAGAACGCAGCGTCAAAAAAATCACCGACCTGCAAAAACAAGCCAGCGTTCTGCTGTACAGCATCGGCGCACTGCACGCCAGCGTCCCCAGTTATGTTTACGAAGCGGGATACCTCGAGAAACGCGATTACCAAGAGTTAACCAGAGAACACGTCGAAGGTGACATTGCCACCGTTTTCTTTCGCAAAGACGGCAGTTTTGACAACATTCCGTTAAATGACCGCGCATCAGGACCCGATTTAAACGTGATTCGACAAGCCAAACACGGTGTTTGCGTGGTGGCAGGGAAAAGCAAAGCCAAGGCGTTGAAGGCAGCGTTGGCTGGGGCGTTGTTAAACGAATTGATTGTGGATGAACCAACGGCAAGATTGTTGTTGGATTGAGTTTTGAAGACTCGAGTCTCGAGAACGAAGTTTAATCTTTATGGACAGAAGCTGAAGCCTTATTATCACTTCTTGCATCAATCAAAACGATATTTTCATCGTTTTCAAGTTTTAAATCTCGTATAACTTTCTCAATTTTAATTTTCTCTAGTTCTGAGAAATACATGATTACTCTTATCGAATTTTTAGTTGCATTTGCAGATTCATATATTTTAGTCTGGTTTTTTAGATTCATTTCTAACTTGCTATTTGATGCAAGTTTAAATTCAACAAGTACAGAGTTTAATTTTCCAAAAGAAATCTTATAATCTACGCTACCTCTACCATTATCAATTTCAGAATTTACATCATATTTAGTTGCAAACCATGTTAGACGAAAAATAACTTGAATATCTTTTTCTCGCTTAATTGGTTTACTATCCACATAAAATAGTTTATAACCATTGTTATTTTCAATCACTTGTTTTAAAAATTTTACCCTTTTCATAGCTTCTTCATGACTATTGTCTGATTCTTTATAAAAATCAGTTAAGCTTTTTAGTTCATTAACAAGTAAACGTGTATTTTTAATAAATACGTTATCACTAAAATTTACTTTTTCATCACCAATTCTTCTAGCTTCTATTCTCAAATCTTCTTTATACTTAATATAGTAGTCTAAATACTCTGGAAATTTTTCTATTACTCTATAAATTGCCGCTGAAATATCTTTTTGTGAAGGCGCTTTATCTGCACCACGCTTTGTCTTTTTTGGTGCTGGTAAATTCTGTACATAAAGGCGATTTACCAAATCTCTCAACTGTGCATTTGGCAAGCTTTTTGAAACCTCATCAAACTTACCGATCAAATCATTGGAATTTATCCAATTTTCATCCTTCGTTAGGATATTTTTAGGGGTTAATAAAACGAAATCATCAAAAATATACGGAAGATCGTATTTTTTTGATACCCATCGCTCTGTTTCATAGTTAAAAAAAGCTTTTTCGACAAAGACAATTTTTCTCTTGCTTTTGTCTAGATGGTTTATCGCAAAATTTTGTGTGACTTCTAAAAGAAAATCTTTTATTAGATTAGCTGTAAAATCACTTATATTATCCCTTCCTGCTCCACTTTTAATTATACAGAGTTTCTCAACGTGTGAATCTTCAGAAATTTCTTCACTACCTATATTTCCAAAAGCCCAAACTAAATTAGCTAACATCGCTTCAGAAAATTCTTTTCCTAAACCATTGCCAGAATTCCCAAATAAACTATACCCTAACCAGTTTTGCTTTATCTCGGGAAAATAAAAAAGATGTTCGATTTCTCCTGGTCTTAAATCTTTTGCTATAACCCTATCGCGTAGATATGCTATATATTTAATAATATTATTATGCAATGTTCTATATTCCATTGATCCATTTTCAAAAAGTAAAAATGGATCAATGAACAACGGAAAGTCATTTATAAGAGAAATATTAAAAAGACCATGAAGATTTAGTCTTTCCTCATCTATGTTAAAAAAGTCAGTAAAGTGAAGGTTGAGGTTTCCCATTGCTAAGTCTTATCTTACACTCAGATTTGATTTCTAGCTCAATTATTCAAAATAAGTGAATATGTACATCAAACTCTGATGTTTCCATGACTGCTTTCCGTATCTCTCGAGTCTCGAAACAGTCAAAACCCAAACTCGAGTTATTCCTCAAAATTGTACAGAAATTTGTAAACTGTGCTAACATTCTGTACAGAAAAGAGGTCATCATGCCCACCACCTGGAAGCTCGAGCAAGCACGAGCACACTTTAGCGAATTGGTCGAACGCGCCCAAAATGGCGAAACGCAACTGGTCACAAAACACGGACAACCTGCTGTGTACATCATCGCGGCGCATCAACTGAAAAATGTAAAACCCGCAGGCACAAAAAGTCTTTGGGATGTCTTAAAAACCGCGCCACGCAGCAATGAAAACCTGTTCGAGCGCGATTCCAGTCCCGCTCGAGAGATTGACTTGTGAACGATCAAACGCCCGACGTTTTGGGGTACTTGCTCGATACAAACGTTATGTCTGAAGGCATGAAACCCGAACCCGACCCGCAAGTGCTGGCTTGGATGCAGTCCACACCGACCAGCAGCATGTACCTTTCGGTTGTGACCATCGGTGAAATCGTGCGCGGCATCACCAAACAAAATGGCAGCAAACGCGGCAAGCAACTGGAAACCTGGCTCGAGCAAGATTTAATTCCCAATTTTGAAGGGCGAATCTTGCCGTTGACCGAAGGGGTTTTTCGGGTTTGGGGCGAACAATACGCTCGAGCGGTGGCGACTGGATTCACGCCGCCTTTGATGGATTCGTTGTTGGCGGCAACGGCAACGCATCACGGTTTGATTTTGGTGACTCGAAATACTCAAGATGTGGCGATGCTTTCTGTGACGACACTAAACCCTTGGATCAGTGAAATTTAAACATACGTGGGGTTTGAATTTCAAGCTCGAGTCGCTATTATATTTTTGCCATTAAAAGTAAAATAGTGATCGTAGCAATTGGAGGACAGGAAAACAACATGACCGAATCAACCCGCCTTGGAAAATTTGAAACCCGAACGGTTGCAGGCGAAACCATTCAGGCTTACATTCCAGCAGCACTTCCGCCTCAACCAGCGATTGCTTGGACACCACACCTCGAGCATCTTCTCGAGCAAGCCAATATCGCGCTTGGGCGGCTTGATGGTCTGGCAAGTTTGCTGCCTGACGTGTCGTTGTTCATTTACTTGTACG
>JANLWR010000895.1:0-4794 GCA_031364625.1 Deinococcales bacterium
ACCCTCGAGAACCAATCAGAAAACTGGGCGCTGATTGCGGTACAAGGACCAGACACTCAAAGTTTGCTCGAGCCGCACTGCACAGAATCACTCTCGAGTCGCAAGAAAAATTCGGTTTTCGACACCACGCTGTTTGGGTACTCGGTACGCATGGCACGAACTGGTTACACAGGCGAGGACGGTTTTGAGATTTTCTGCGCTCCAGTTGACGCAGCAGATTTATGGGACAAACTCCTGGCACTGGGGATTGAACCCTGCGGACTTGGCGCTCGAGACACCTTACGTTTGGAGGCTGGCTATCCACTGTACGGTCACGAATGGTCAGACAGTACCAACCCGCTCGAGACACCACTAAAATGGGCGGTCAAAGAGTACAAAGAATTTGTTGGACGCGACGCGATGGTGAATGCAGTGAAAACTCGAGCTTTGGTCGGGATTCAAGTCTCGGGGCGCGGAATTCCCCGTGAGGGCTACCCAGTCAAACTGGCGGGACGCGTTGTTGGACATTGCACCAGCGGTACGATGTCACCCAGTTTAAAAGTCGGAATTGCCCTAGCCTATGTTGAGATTGGACTCGAGATGGGAACAAAAGTTGATCTCGAGATTCGCGGGTCAGACGTGAATGCGCAGATTGTCGAAGCCGTGTTTATCTCGAGAAACGCCCCAGGACAGTAAGGATTTGCTAAAATAAAACCATGACCGCCTACCTCGAGCCACGACAAAATTTACCCGAACCGATGCACCTATTTCGGTTCACACTTAAGCAATTCCGAACCATGCTGGAATCCAATGTGCTGCCAGAGAACGTTCGAGTTGAACTTCTTGATGGTTACTTGGTGGAGCAAACTGACATGAAACAAGCCCATGCCAACCGAATCAAACGCATTTATGATCGCATGAACAATCAGTTTGCTGCTCGAGCTGAAGTGTTTGCACAAAGCCCAATCGAGCTACCGAGTGACGGACGACCACTGCCAGACATTGCACTGTTCAAACGTGGCTCTGTGACAGACGATCATTCACCACAACCCGAAGACATTCATTTGATTATCGAAGTTGCGGAAAGTTCAATTCACCAAGACCGAAATTTTAAGCAAATGCTTTACGCTCGAGATGGAATTCAGGAATATTGGATTGTGAATTTGGTCAACAACCAACTCGAGATTTACCGCAATCCAGAACAAGAACGTTACGCGAATAGTTTCACAGTAAAAGCAGGAGAAACCGCGAAATGCTTGGCTTTCCCAGATGATGAAATTGATTGGTCATAAATGATTGGTTTACTTTAAACAAGGAGAAAACATGAACATTCCAACAAACCTGCAATACCTTAAAACCCACGAATACTTGCGTCTCGAGGGTGACATCGCCACCGTTGGCATCACCGATTTTGCCCAGGATCAACTGGGTGACGTGGTGTTTGTCGAACTTCCAACTGTCGGTAAAATCTTAAAGCAGGGCGATAACGCCGCCGTGGTCGAAAGCGTTAAAACCGCCAGCGACATTTACAGCCCTGTCTCGGGCGAGGTGATCGAGGTGAACTCAAGCTTGGTCGAAGAACCCGAAAACATCAACGCCGACCCTTACGGTAACGGCTTTTTGTTTAAGGTCAGAATCTCGAGTCAGCCGACAGGTTTACTTGACGCCGGCGCATATCAGGAAGTGGCTGAATTAGAAGCATGAAATACACACCGCACACAACCGAAGATATTGCTCGAGCGTTATCTGTCATAGGACTCCGTAGCGTTGATGAGTTGTTCACCGATTTGCCAGAAGGTATTCGCAACCCGAAAATTGACATTCCAGCAGGTTTGGACGAATACGGCATCACGCAGCACATGAAGGCGCTGGCGGCAAAGAACAACTCGAGCGGCGCAAATTTTTTGGGCGGTGGCATGGCGCGGCATTTTCAACCGAGCGCGGTGGACGCCCTAACGTTTCAATCGGCGTTTGTCACGGCGTACACGCCCTACCAAGCCGAAGTCGCGCAGGGTGAATTGCAAGCCATGTTCGAGTATCAAAGCATGATCGTGGAATTAACAGGCTTGGATGTTTCAAACTCGAGTTTGTACGATGGGGCGACGGCGGTGGCTGAGGCGGCATTGTTGGCGCTCAGGCAGACGAACCGCAATAAAATCTTGATCTCGAGGGGCGTGCATCCAGAATCTCGAGAGACGCTGCAAACCTTTTTGGAATGCGTTGACGCGAAATTAAGCACGCTCGAGTTGGATGGAACGCGAACGCCAATCTCGAGTATTGAAGCTGATATTGGCGCGGTGATCGTGCAAAGCCCTAACTTTCTGGGGTCGCTCGAGGACATGGCGGCACTGGCGAAAACGGCACATGAGGCTGGGGCGTTGTTTATTGCCGTGGTTGATCCTTTAAGTTTGGCGGTGCTGAAATCCCCAGGCGAGTACGGCGCAGACATTGCGGTAGGTGATGGTCAAACGATCGGCAATGCCGCCAATTTTGGTGGTCCGAGTTACGGCTTTATTGCCGTGCGTGAAGCCTTGATGCGCCAACTTCCAGGGCGAATTGTCGGCGCAACCAAAGACGTGGACGGCAAACGCGGGTTTGTGCTGACGCTTCAAGCCAGGGAACAGCACATCAGACGGGCGAAAGCCAAGTCTAATATTTGCAGCAATCACGCGCTCATGGCGTTGCAAAGCTCAATTTACCTTGCCAGCCTTGGACCGAACGGTTTGCGCGAGGTGGCAATCGCCAGCGCGGTCATGGCGGGTGAACTCGAGCAGGCATTGCGAGAATTGGGACTCGAGGTTGTGACGGTTGGGAAGTTCTTCAACGAATTTGCGGTGAAACTTCCTAAACCCGCAACTGAGGTTCGGGCGGCGCTGGCAAAATTGGGCATTCACGCCTGCGTTCCTGTGCCGCTCGAGTACGGATTTGGAGATGTGGGTTTGTTCAGCGCGACAGAATTAAACACGCTCGAGGAAATTCAGAATTTAGTGGAAGCGTTGAAAGTGGTTCTGGCATGAACTTCAAGCGCTGGCTCAGGCATCCAAATGCACTCAAACAATGTTTTGTGATGATGTTGCTGGGCTTGGCGCTTGGTCTTTTTGCCTCGAATGACCTTCTGAAAGTGTTGGGATTTTGTATGGCAGGTTCGAGTTTATTGGGAATTGTTTTCTCAGCCGCCGAAATGGATAAGTTGTTTTGGCAGTCTCAAGTCGAATGGTGGGACGAAGATGATGCTCGGTTTGATGAATGGCAACGGGGAGTTGGGTGAGGACTCTACTCCAAAAATCTGCGCTCCCGTTGATCTCGAGTTTCGTTTTGTTGGTCGCTGTAACTTTAAAACTGCTGGGATTTGGCAGTGCCATTGTTGGAATTTTGGGATTTACTGCCATGATTGTCTTGTTGATCTCGAGTTTTCAAGCCGTTTTTTTCGGCAACGACATTCACGAAGATTGAATCAAAATCAAGAAAAGGTGAAAAGCTTATGACCGCCACACTCGAGAGACCAAAAATAACTTCCAACAATGATTTTCCGCTGATTTTTGAACGTTCCGTGCCTGGGCGTCGCGGTGTGGTTTCACCTCAAGCTAAACTGGTGCAAAACGTCAACCTCGAGGATTTGTTTGGGGCAGAAAACCTGAGGATCAGTCCGCCAAAACTGCCCGAGGTTTCAGAACTCGATCTGGTGCGGCATTACACGGGTTTGGCAAACCGTCAGATGAGCGTCGATGCGAACTTTTATCCGCTCGGCAGTTGCACCATGAAATACAATCCAAAAGTGCATGAAACGGTTGCGCCTTGGTTCACAGATTTGCACCCGTATCAAGACCCTGGCACCGTACAAGGGGCGCTCGAGTTGCTGCACAGCTTGGCAAGCAGCCTCGGACAGATTACGGGCATGGATGCGGTGACGTTGCAACCCGCCGCAGGGGCGCACGGCGAATTTACGGGTATTCTGATGATTCGCAAATACTTTGCGGCAAAAGGCGAACTGAACGAGCGGCGCGTGGTGATCTGCCCAGATGCCGCGCACGGCACGAACCCAGCCACGGCGGCGATGGCGGGCTTTGAAGTGGTTGAAATTCCTGGCAACGAACGCGGCGAGGTTGACTTTGATGCGCTGAAAGCCGCGCTGGGAACGCACGTTGCCGCGATCATGCTGACCAACCCGAACACGCTGGGGATTTTTGAAACCAGGATTCTCGAGATTGCAGCCGCCGCCCACGAATTTGGGGTGCAACTGTACTACGACGGCGCGAACACCAACGCGATTGTCGGACGCGCCCGCCCGGGCGACATGGGTTTTGACGTGATTCACCTGAATTTGCACAAGACCTTCACCGTGCCGCACGGTGGCGGAGGTCCTGGAACGGGTCCGGTGGGGGTGAAGGCACACCTCGAGCCTTTCTTGCCAGCACCTATTGTGGTAAAAACTGGTGAAACATTCAACCTCGATTTTGACCGCCCAGACACGATTGGACGGGTGCGCAGCCATTACGGAAATTTTGGCAACTTGGTTAGGGCTTACA
This sequence comes from Deinococcales bacterium, assembly GCA_031364625.1. Taxonomy (GTDB): domain Bacteria; phylum Deinococcota; class Deinococci; order Deinococcales; family JAAFIG01; genus JANXTZ01. Next base: position 4,506 of record JANLWR010000895.1, read on the forward strand.
CTTACATCCGCAGCCTGGGACCTGAGGGTTTGCACGATGTCTCGAGCATGGCGGTTTTGAACGCCAATTACCTGCGCAAAAAGGTGCAGCAGCAAGGTTACACGATTGCTTACGACCGTGTGAACATGCACGAATTTGTGGCTGTGCCACCAAAAGGTCTGACCAGCAACGGCGAAAAACTCGAGCTTCACACGCTGGACATTGCCAAGGGTTTACTCGATTACGGCGTCCACCCGATGACCGTGTATTTCCCATTGGTCGTGCCAGAAGCCATGATGATGGAACCCAC
>JANLWR010000898.1:0-9441 GCA_031364625.1 Deinococcales bacterium
CACGTAATGAAACGCGGTCGTAAAGGTCAAACCACTGAACAGCCGCAACCACATAAAATCCCCTGGCTCGAGCGCCCTGGCAATGATAAAAGTCACGATCAGGCTGACGTAAAACCCTGGGGCAATGCGCAGAAAACGGCGACGCGCATAATCTTTAAATGAAGGCAGCGGCAAACCATCCAGGTAACGACGCCAGAACGGAATGGACAGCAGCATTCCAGAAAGCACAAAAAAGGCACTGACGCCGTATGCGCCGGTCATCAAAAATTGTTGAATTTCTTGAATCCAGCTTTCTTGCTTGGGCATCTCGAGGCGTTGCGCCAAATGACTGAAAACCACCATCAGACATGCCACCGCCCGCACGCCATCCGCGCCGCTCAAGACAAAACTCGAGTTTTGATCTTCTGCAAGGTTTGTTTGGCGGGGTTGAATCCTGGCACGCCAGTTTTTCAGGAATCCAAACCAGTTTTTAGGGTTGCCTGATTCAAGCCCAAAGCCTGCCCCCAATTGCCCAGAGGCGATGAAGTACACGATCAGTGGTGGGATCAAGGCAATCGCCGCGCCCGTCACCGCCGCGTCTCGAGCATCGCCACCCAAAAACGCCAGGGCTTGCGGCAACAGGCGCGTGGCTTCGGAACGCATCAGTAAAATCGCAGCCTCGAGGTGATTCCAAGAACTGACAAAAGTCAATAATCCAACCGTGGTCAGAACTGGCGTCATCAGCGGTAATCCGATGCGCCAAAAAATTTGAAGGTCGTTCGCGCCATCAATTTTTGCCGCCTCGAGCATGGTTTTGGGCAGGGCGTTCAAGCTGTACTGCCGCACCAAAAAGACGCCGACCGCGCTGACGCTGGCGGGCAACCACAGGGCGCGGGGCGTGTCGATCCAATCCAAAATGCGCATCTCGAGTAAATGCGGAATGGCGTTGGACATGGCTGGGAAAACGATAATTCCGAGCACAACCCCAAACAAAATTCGTTTATATTTAAACTCGAGCGCGGCAAAGGCAAAACCTGCCAGGGCGCTGCTGACAGTAGCAAAAACGCTGGCGAGACTCGAGACGTAAATGCTGTTCCAAAGGTTGCGCCAGAATTCTGGAACGCGGTCGAGCAGCAAGCTGTAATTGTAACTGGCGGCATCGCCAACGCTTAACTCTGTCGAATTGCCGCCGGCAGTTTGCGTGGCTTGAAAAAAAAGCAGCAATAACGGGTAAACGCTAAAAAACACGCCGAACGCCGTCACAACCTTGATCACCAAAGTCGTGATGGCGGGCAACCGCAGAGGCGCATGGTCGGACTCGAGGCTGGCAGGCGTTTCGATGGCGCTAAAATTGCGTCCAAACAACCAATACGCCACGCCAATAAAACCCAGCATGACCAGAAAAAATACCCAAGTCATGGTGCTCGAGAGTCCGAAGTTGGCGTACTTGAACGCCGTGCCGTAAATATAACCGGGCAGGCGAATCGTATCAAAGTCACTGTAACTGGCACGCCAGGCGTTGGCTTGCAAACCTGTGACCAAACTCATTGAAAAAGCCATAAAAACCATTGGTCGCGCCACGGGGAAAGCGATTTTACGCAGTTGCATCCAAAAACCTGCGCCGTCGAGCTGTGCCGCCTCGAGGACACTGCGCGGGATCGCACTGAGTGCCATTAAGTACAACAAAACGTTCCAACCCACGGCATTCCAGACCAGACCAAAAGCGTCAAGGTTATCAAAACTCGAGAGGCGGTACGGCAATATTGAACCGATAATTGGCAGGTCGCGCAAGACACCAAACACATCCTCGAGAGGCGAACTGACCAGTCGCAGCAGCAAACCAAGCGCCGCCGAAAGTGCCACGGGCGAGGCGATGTAGGGCAGAAAAAAAGTTACACCCAGTTGACCCAGGGCACGTCTGAACACCAAAAATAATGCGAAAGCAATCGGTAGTGCCACCAAGTGCTGCAAAATCACACCAGGCAAACCGTCCTGTAAGGTGCGCAGCATCGCCGCCCAGTACGGTGGGTCGGTGAACACCAACCAGTACGGACGCAAACCTCTGAACAAGAATTCGCCTGTGCCCTGCACGGGGTCCCAAACATGAAACGAAACAAACAACGAAAACAACAAACCGAACGCGCCAAAGCCCAAGAACAAGATAAAGAACGGTGCGACAAACCAAGCCCCACCTAAATTTTTACTCGCCGCCGGCTCGAGTTGCCGCGCTGCCTGTTTATTGGGTGGTGTTTTAGTCGCGGATGACAAGTTCGTCACGCTTTACATTCAGTACACCCGAACCGCCAAGCCATTGTGCCTTCATGCTTTTGGGTAGGCTTTTCGGGGTACTCGAGAGGGTTACGGTTTGAACGTCGCCTGGGATGAGGTCAAACATGTTGTCAGATAAGTTTAGCCCATGAATGAACACGCCTTTAACGGGTTTACGGCTCGAGATTCGCAATTTTTTGTCCTGCCATTCCAGTTGAATTTCTGGAGCTTGAAAATCAAAATACTTGAACGGTTCTGGGAACAAGCTATGACGGGCAATGACCGTATTTCCCGTCAGCAACCGTACGGCAATCACCACGGCGCCCTCATGCTTGGGGGCAAACACGCCCAACTCGAGCACGCTGTTGGCAGGAATCACAACCTCGCGGCTTTCAAAGTTCAGCTCAACCCCAGCCAAATTTAAGGCTCGAAGCTCGAGTCTGCAGCTCACAGGCGCTAGGGTCGTGTTTAACGCCCAGACCGATCCATCGTTCCAAAGGTTGATGCTGAGGGGCGAGAGGGCGCGTTTGATCGTGTAATAGGCGGGTTTTGGCGTGGCGCTCGAGTCGATGATTGCCCACGAACTGACCGCCCAGCAATCGTTGATCTGCCAGACCAGCGCTCCGCCGACGGCACGTTTGCCGATGACGCCCCAACGTCTGCGCCAAATGCGGTAGGCGCAATCCATCGCCTCACTTTGCACCAATTGCGTGGCGTAAACAAATTCTGACAGGTTCTGCGGCAGTTTTTGCGAGTCTGTGATGTAGGCATTCAGGCGTCGCATCCCCTCGCCGGCTTTCATGTGATGCTCAAACCCACGGCTTTGCGGGTGGCGTTCCTCGGGCGGCAAGACCGCCTCAAGTGTCTCGAGGTGGGCTGCGCTCGCCATGCCAAATTCGCTGACGAAACGCCCCTCGAGTTTGATGTAATCGCGGTAAGGACGCGCCATGCCGCCCCAGACATCCCAAGTGTGACGGTCGGCAATGGTTGGGTCGTCGGGGAATTTGCCGTAAAACGGACTGCCAGGTTGGTAATAACGCCCTGGGTCAAGCTCTTGCAACAATTCCGGCAGCAGGCGTTCGTAAATGACTCGAGCGGGCATTTCGGGGTTTTCTTCGGGTGGCAAATCGGCTTTGTACAAACCCTGCCCGAATGCCAATGGGTAATCTTCGTTGTTGCCTGTCCAGATGGCTAAACACGGATGATGCCGCAAGCGTTTGATGTTGGCGACCGCCTCGAGTTTGACGTTTTGGGTAAATTCTGGATGACCTGGATAAATGCCGCAACCGAACATAAAATCTTGCCAGACCAGAATGCCAGCCTCGTCGCACAGCTCGTAAAAAGCATCGTCTTCGTAAATCCCGCCGCCCCAGACGCGCAGCATTTGCATGTTGGCGGCTTTGGTCTGAGCGATGCGCTGGGCATAGCGTTTGCGGGTCACGCGGGTCAGCATCAGATCGTCAGGAATCCAATTGGCGCCGCCCAAAAGCACTGGAATGCCGTTGACTTCAAAATAAAAGCTCGAGCCTGTCTCGTCCGCAACGGCTTCTTGAACCACCCGAATTTGTCGCAAGCCAATTTTTTGGGTTTTGAAATCCAGGTGTTGACCACCGCGCACCAGCTCGAGAATCAGGCTGTAAAGCGGTTGATCGCCGTACAGATGCGGATACCAGAGTTTGGCTTGATCGACCAAAAACCCGTGCTCAACTTGGTTGCTGGCATCGAGAACCGACTTGGACAATTCGCTGCCATTTGGGTCAAGCAAGGACATCACCAGTTTCGCGCCCTGAATTGCGCCCTCGAGTTTGACCGAAACGGGTACTTTTGCGGCATCAAGATTTGCGTTCAATTCGGGTTGAACATGCCACTCAGCGATTCTGGCGCTGAACGTCTCGAGCCTGACACCACGCCACAAGCCCAGATCGACCAGTTTTGGACCCCAATCCCACGAGTAATGGTACTGGGCTTTGCGCACGTACAGACGGCTCGAGTCGCCATTCCAAAGTGGGCTTTTACCACCGTTCGCGGCTTCAAGCTCGAGACCCTTGTACCAGGCGCTTTCAAACAAAATCTGCAAGGCATTTTTTTCTTGCAGCGATACTTCAACGCGCTGCGGCACAAACATGTTCTCACATTTTAAAATTTGCAAGCCATTCAGCCAAACCGTGGCAAAAGTGTCCAAACCGTCAAAGCACAACCACGCGTTTTTTTCGGTTTTACTGGCATCAAACTCGAGCTTGTACAACCAGTCCGCCTCGCCAACCCACTGCACATCCAACTCGTTGGTGTTGTAAAACGGATCGGGAATCACGCCCGCATCAAGCAATGTTTGATAGACCGTGCTGGGCGCGGTGGTTGGCAGCCAGTTTTCAGTGGTGGCAAAATCACTTTCCAGGTTGACTTTTTGGTTGCGGCGTTTCAACTTCCAATTTTGCTCGAGGGATCGTTGTGTCATCGAAAACTCCTGAATTTAGTAAACTGAATGTCCAAAACCTATCACCTCATCCCTAAAGTGTCAAACTCAAATTCAAAATAACTCGACTGGTAAGAGGTAAATCGAATTTGATCAGAATTTGTTGCCGAGCCTCATTTTCCCGTGTTGCTAAAACACAAGCAACTTCTGTTACAATCTCAATTCATGCGAGCATCCCCAACCATCTCTGTGACCATCCGCGATGTTGCCAGGCGGGCTGGTGTTTCGATTGGCACGGTCTCGAGGGCGCTCAAGAACCAAACTGGTCTGACCGAAGAAACCCGCCAACAGGTGCTGCGCTCGGCGCTCGAGCTTGGTTACGACACCACAAATCTACGTCCCAACAAGCTCAGGCGCGTCAGTTTTTTAACTTCGAGGTTGCCCGATTTGACCATCAATCCGTTTTACTCACCCGTTTTGCACGGGGTCGAAGACGCCTGCCGCGACGAAGAGATTGTCTTGTCCTACACGTCACTGCGCCCAGGTGACAGGGCGGTCGAAATTGTGCGCCGCCACGAGGCGGACGGTTTGTTGTGCGCCGGTTACTTCGAGCCAAAATTGATCGAACGGATCGCTGCCATCGGGCTGCCTTTGGTTTTGATCGATCACTTTGTGCCAGGTATCGCCAGCGTCAACATGGACAACATCAACGGTGCCAAAAAGGCAGTCGCGCACTTGCTGCACAAAGGTTACAAACGAGTCGCGTTTATGGGCGGTCCCAACCATCACTCGATTCAACAACGACTTTATGGCTTCAGGCAAGCACTTTTCGAGGCGGGAGTACCAGCCGATCCAACCTTGGAAATCATTCCAGACCCAGCCTTCACCCCAGCGGGCACCGAAGCCGCAATACAATACCTCTTAAACCTCGAGCCTCGCCCAGACGCGGTTTTTGTCGTCAATGACCAATCGGCGCTTTGGGCAATGCAAGTCTGTATCGAGGCTGGTTTACGAATCCCAGAAGACATCGCTTTTGTCGGTTTTGATGATATTCACGCTGCCTCCCACGCGCATCCGCCACTCAGCACTGTTCGGGTTAACAAAGAATTGCTTGGCAGACGTGGACTCGAGGCACTACTGGCACGTCGAACGGTTGAGACCCTGATTGAAACGGAATTGATCGTTCGTGGCAGTTCGGTTGCCAAAAATTTTCGTAAACAAAAAAAGTAAAACCCAAATATCAATCCCAAGAGTGTTGATCTCGGGTTGATGCTTTTTAGCACAAGTATGCCACCCACACGGTGTCTGCGATTTATTGCCACAACTCGAGTCGAAATGGGGGTACACTCTGTCCAATCCAGATACCGTTGACAAACCAATGCTTGAAAGTACGGCTAAAAACTGAATTGGTCGTTGCTTACGACTCGAGAAATATGCGTGAGGCTGGTTTATGAAAAATAATGCGGTGCTTATCGGAGAACGTTTTTTCCCAGAATCTGGAATTTTAGAAGACGCTTTGGTGGCTTTTGGCAGCAGCGCGTTGATCGCCGTCCTGGCACAAATTTCGATTGCTTCAGGACCTTCGCCGGTCACAGGATTCACGCTTGGGGTGTTTTTGGTGGCGCTGTTTTTTGGTGCCAAACGCGCCGTTTTGGCGGTTTTGATGTACTTTCTCGAGGCTGCGATTGGTTTGCCAGTTTTGGCTGGTTTGATCGGCGGTTGGCATAAATTGGTTTTACCAAACGCAGGTTATTTTGTTGGGGCACTGTTGGCGGCGTTTACAGTCGGCTTGTTGGCGAACCGTGGTTGGACACGCAAACCTCAGCTTGTTTTTATGGCGGTTCTGATTGGCACAGCCCTGATTTACATTGTTGCCCTGCCTTGGCTTGCCATTGCCGCCCCAGAAATACCATTTCCCCAAACGGAGCAAACCATTGCTGCTGCTTCAAGTCCAATCATCAATGTTTTGAAAGCCGGTTTTTTCCCGTTTCTGATAGGAGATTTTGTAAAAGCCCTGATTTGCGCCCTGGTATTTGTTTGCGCCTGGGCGGTCGATTTGCGTTTCGCTCTTGACAAGAATCTTTAGCTGAGATACGCTTTGCCCAAGCAATTTACTAAACAAACTGGCAATGGCGTCATCGGCGCTCACTTTTTTTGGCTGATGACGATTCAAAGCACTTCTTGGAGGAAAGTATGAATAAGAAGATGGTTCGGTTTTTGACTTTGGCGGGCATGGGCGCGTTGGCACTGGCAAGCTTGGCTGCCACGGCGCAAAGTGGACGTTCGACGGTTGTCTGGTTTGTTGGTGTCGGTACAGGTGGTCAACCAGCCCAAATCGAAGGCGAAAAAGCTGCCGTCGAACGCTTTAACAAGTCCTCGGAAAAGATTCAAATCGATTTGCAAATTGTCGATTACAACTCGGCTCGAGATAACCTCTCGGCTCGTATTGCCGCAGGCAACCCACCAGATATTGTCGGTCCAGTCGGTAACACCGGTGCGAACTGGTTTAAAGGTCAATGGGTTGATCTTGATCCATTGGTTGCAAAATTCAAGCCAGACCTTTCTGGTTTCGAGCCTGCCCTCTTAAAATTCTATAAAGAATCACAAGAAGGCACTGGCTTGCCGTACGCTGTTTACCCCAGCTTCATTTACTACAACAAGGCACTCTTTGACGAAGCCAAATTGCCATACCCACCGAGCAAAGTTGGCGAAAAATACCAAGGTCAAACCTGGGACTGGAATGCCATGCGCCGCTTGGCAATGAAATTGACCTACGACAGCAAAGGTCGTTCATCAAGCCAATCGGGTTTCGATGCTAAAAACATCGTAACTTACGGCTTTATCAATCAATGGACCACGGATTATGTGACCTCAATTGCCGCCCAATTCAAACCAACGGCACTGTATAACGCCAATACAGGCAAAGCAGTGGTTGATCCAACAACGATGACCGCTTTGCGTTGGTACTACAATGGTATTTGGAAAGACCACTTTATCCCCAACCAAGACGCTCAAAACTCTGACCTTTTGGGTCGCGGCAATCCCTTTAACTCGGGCAATGTTGCGATGGGCTTCACGCACCTCTGGTACACCTGCTGCCTCGATGCTGGCAAAGATGCCAAGGTCAAAGACTGGGGCGTTGCTGTTGTTCCAAGCTACAACGGCAAGACCACCGCAAAATTACACGCCGACACCTTCCGCATGATGAAGGGCGCAAAGAACCAGGACGCCGCCTTCCAAGCCATGATATGGGTCATGAAGCAAAAAGACCTCTTCACCACCTACGGCGCGTTCCCAGCCGATGTCAATCTTCAAGACGATTACATTTCTGCCGTCAACAAAAAGTACACTGGCGTCAAGATTAACTGGACAGCCATTCAAGACATGCTCAAATACGTCGATACCCCAAGCCACGAAGCATACATGCCAAACTTCACCAAAGCTGGCGATATTCAAACCAAGTTGCTCACCAAGATCATGACCTTGCCAAACTTGGACCTGTCCAAAGAAGTCAACGATTTCAAAGCCGAAATGCAACGCGCCTTCGACGAGAAGAAGTAAGTAAGAACTGATTATTGGCTTCTCGAGATATTCTCCTCAACCTCCGCGTCAGGTTTGGCGCGGAGGAATTTCCTGGAAAACAAATCAAAATTCGTAATGTGAGGTCAAAATGACTCGAGACACAAAACAAAAATCACGGTATTCGGGCTTGGAGTCAGTGGATCGCCGTTGGGGTTGGGCTTTTCTTGCGCCTTGGCTGATTGGCTTGTTGGTTTTTACGGCATTCCCGATGCTTTTTTCATTAATCTTGTCTTTTACCAATTATAACCTTGTTCCTGACGTACCATTTGCTTTTACGGGCTTTAAAAATTGGGTTTCATTGGTTTCAGATCCAAGTATGCAGCAATCTTTTTTGGTCACAATGCGCTATATCTTGATTGTCGTACCACTTTTAATTATCAGTCCGCTTTTTTTGGCTCTTTTTATCAATGCAAAACCACTTCTATTAAAAGGACTTTTTATTACTTTATTTTTCTTGCCGACACTTGTACCAGGAATTGTGACTGGTTTGATTTGGCAGGGTTCACTTTCAAATGGTGGCACAATTAGCCGATTTATTAGCTCACTTGGACTCGAGTCTCCAATGTGGCTTTCCGACGCCAATTGGGTTATGCCCGCAATTGCGCTAATTGGATTATGGAGTATTGGAAATACAATTTTGCAATTGATTGCAGCTTTAAAGAATGTTCCCAAAGAACTTTATGAAGCTGCTTTAATTGATGGTGCGAATGCCTTTGTGTCTTTTACCAGAATTACCATTCCGCTTATGTCTTCGGTTTTATTCTTTAATATTATTACCGCTATCATTGGCGGGTTTCAATACTTTACCATTAGTTTTCTACTTTTTGCTGGTCAAGGTGGACCGAGTGACTCAGCATTATTCTTTATGCTTAAAGTTTTTAAAGAAGCACTTGTCTACCGTAATATGGGCTATGCTTCAACAATGTCTTGGGCTATGCTTATCATTACCCTATTATTAACTCAAGGATTGTTTGCATTGGGTCGCAGGTTTGTCTATTACGCGGGAGATGATCGAAAATGAGTGTAATTACAAGTAAACGAGTAAAAAGCCAAACTACAGATCAGCAAATTAAAAATCAACAGAACATTCGTTCAATTTTGACTTCTATTGCTGTGACTTTGTTTGTTGGATGGTTGGCTTTTGTCTTTTTAACACCATTGTATGAGCTGCTTAATGCCAGTTTGGGGACATCCTCTCG
>JANLWR010000912.1:0-4404 GCA_031364625.1 Deinococcales bacterium
GCCACTGGCTGGCACGGTAATGACTTGCGTGGTCGTGCCTGTTCCAGTTTGCACGTTGAACGGATACGTGATGTCGTAAGACAACGTGACTGCGCCGCCTTCTGGGTCGGTGGCGCTGCCCAGAATGTCAATCACCGAGTCTGGTCCAATGACGATGTTGTTGGCGGGTTTGCTGATGTTCGCCACGGGTGGCAGGTTGGCGGGCGGGTCAATCACATTCACGCTGACGGTTGCCGTCGCTGTTGCCCCTCGAGCATCTGTGCCTGTTAAAGTCAGGGTTCGTGCGCCGTTGGACGAGAAGGTGACTCGAGGGTCGCAACCCGTGACGGGCAAGGCATCGCCCGCAATTGAGCTTGTCCAACTGAGTTTTTCGCAGGGCAGAGCACCCAGCAAATTGTGTGCGGCATCGGTTTCGTTGGCGTCAAAACTGGTGCCTAAAACCTTATAACTGACGCCCCTGAAAAATTCTTGACTGGCAATTGGCGAGATCATGCTTACTGTCGGCGCTGGGTTGGTGACGTTCACGGTCACGGTGGCGCTCGAGGTTTTGCCCTTGCTGTCTTTGGCGGTGGCGGTGATGGTTCGACTTGCTAGCGTGGTGAAGGTCGCCGCAACTTCGGGCTGAAATCCTGTGGCTGTTCCCAGCGCACCGTCCACGCTCGAGCTGAACGTCACAGCGCAGCAAACTTGGCTGCCATCTTCGGGGTCTGAAACTTGCACCCTGAAATTATGTCCAACGTCGCTCGAGAGACTCTCGTTTGGATTTGGGGACAAGAATTTGATGGTTGGTGCGGCGTTGGTGGACTGGGCAATTTCTTTGCTGAGGTCGAACAAATTTGCCGAAAAATCTTTGGTGTAACCCAAAATATCGACATGCAATCCAACGTTACCTTCAATGCCACCAGACAGTTTCCAAACAGGATCACGTGGGATGACGGCGTCAAAACCTAGTTTGGCAACCAGTTCGACATAAGGTCCAACCACGCCGTACAACAAGAAATCGGCGCGAACAGGCAATTTGACATTCACGCTGGCGTTGACCGTCGAATCGCCTGCGGTGGCATCAAAACTGTTGCTGATGTCCGAAATATTGTGGAAATCGTTGGTGTATTCGACGCCTGCCACGGCAGTCAGGGTTTGCGATGCCTCGAAAGTGACATCGACGCCGATTGACCCATCGAGTTTGAGTTTGATGGTAAAGATGGGTGTAATCACCACTGGAACGGGTCCGATTGAAAAGGTGATGGGCGTAAAACGATGAATGAAAATCGGGATTTCTTTGCTGGCACTGAACGCGACTTTGGCAACAATTTTTAAGGACGCTTTTTCTTGCAAACCGACCTGAAACTTAAAATCAATGTCGGGGTCGGTACACAAAAATCCGCAATGAAAACCAATATGCGCATTGAAGACTGGGTCAAGAGTGAGGCTACCCGAGGCTTTGATTTGATCGTTGGTGGTTTGATTGTTACCGTCCTTGTCGTAAAGTACGCTGTCAATCGAATACGACAGTCCAATTCCTTTTGGTGCTCGAGTTTGTTTGACACCCGCGACCAGCGGCGTGACACTTTCAGAATCGGCTTCGGTCAAATGTTTCGAGGCGTCGAGCGTGCCCGTTTTAATGACATCGCCGAGTTTGGCTTGTTCGGTCTGCACCAGGGTTTTGCCATTCGCGGTTTGGACTTGCACGACTTTACGCAGCAAGCCATTTGGCGCGTTAAGGCTGGGTTGAGAGACCATCACATCACCTGTTTTGGCACTGACCGCACCAGTAAAGACCAGCGTGCCGTCGGCTTTGAATTCCTCGAGGGCGGTGCGGGTGCTTGGGTCGAGGACTTTGGTTTGCTCACGCACGACCAAGTCGGGTGGCGGCGGTGTGACGGGTTGGGTGCATCCGACAAGCACCAGAATGGGAATGAGTAACTTTACAATTTTGTTTCGCATGATTTACCTCTTTTCTTGAAATAGGAATTTCCGAGGAGTATGTCTGAGATTGAGATTCGAGCGTTAACGACCTTTGCCGATCTGTAATTCGGTACAGAACGAAGCTGTTCTTCCAGCGGTCATGGCTTTGCCATCCTTGTCAGAACCTGTGCTGAGATTCCAGGTGACTGTTTTGCCGTAGCCATAAACCGCACTTGGTGTGTAGGTCATGACGGTGGTATCAGTATTCCAGGTGATTGCACCGCCAAAAAATGTTTGCCCATTGACCTTGACCCCAAACGCCCCACCAGTGCCAATGCTCATCGGTTCGGAAAAAGTGATGTTGATGGGCGCACTGATGCCAGCATTGCAAAATAAATCTGTCACTGGGCTGAATTTGATCACTCGAGGCGGCGCGTCGGCAGTTAAGAAATTGAATTGTGCTGCTGCCAGCATGTGATTCCCTGCCGTATCTACCACACCCGTTCCCATCGTGATGCTGTATGTGGTCTTTTGCTCGAGAAAGGTTTTGGAAACGCATTTGGCAGTGTTAAGCGTCCAAGTCCAAGTGCAAGTGATCGGTGGCGCACTGAGGAACGCTGCCTCGGCAGAGGCGTGATCCACCGCTTCGCTGAAATCAAAGCGAATCGTGGCACGGTTGTCAACGTCCAGATTCTCGAGCACCCCTTGCACGGTGGGCGCGGTGGTGTCTGGTGGAATGTTCACCGAGAACTCGAGGCTGTTCTGTCCAGTTAAATTGTTGCCCGCAACATCTTTGGCGGTCAATGTCAGCACGAATGTTCCGCCACCAGCAAATAAATCGCTGCTTGGCGTGAAGGTCGCAACGGTGTTGCCCGCGCTAAAGACGGGCGTGCCAAGTTTGGTCAGGTTCAAGCTGCCCGCTGGGCAGGTGCTGGCATTTTTGGTGCAGCCGTCAATCGCAAAAGCGCTGGCGTCAACCGCTTCGGAAAACGTAAACCGTACCGTTTGCACCAAGGTCAAATTGCTTGCCAGGTTCGCGGGTTCGCTCGAGAGTAATGTTGGCGGCGTGACATCTTTGGGCGTGACCGAACCGACAACCGATCTCGGCGAATGGTTGCCGTTTACATCTTGTGCGTCCAGGGCGAAAAAGTAGGTTTTGCCGTTGGTCAAACCCGAGACAGTGGTAGCGACGCCAGGTTTGGCGACAAACACCGAACTGACCACATTATCGCCGCTCTCGCCCAGAAAAACGTTGTAACCTGCCAGGTCGGTTTCAGTGTTGGCAGTCCACTCGAGCACGTATTGATTCTCGCCAGCCGTGGCTTTGAGGTTGCTGGGTACAGCAGGTGGCGTGGTGTCGGGTGCAGCCACGGTTTGAAAACTGACGGTTTTTGCGCCCGTCAAAGCGTTTCCTGCCAAATCTTTGCCTTCAACACTTAAGACATAACTCGAGCCAAGTTGCCAATCGCCTGGAGGGTCAAACACCACGGTGCTGGCATCGCTCCAAACGGGAGTTCCAAGAACTATCGGCAAACTCGAGCTGACTTGCACCGAATTTTGCTGCATGGCTTCGGAGAACTTGATGACCAACACCGCCAGCTTAGAAACGTTGCTCGAGCCAGTCACGGGCGAACTGATAAGCATGGTGGGCGGCGTGGTGTCGGGCGGCGACTGCGGGCAGGCGTTCAATCCCAAAAGCAAGCCAAGTGCGACCAGCAGTTTTTGCAACGCTTTTGGTTTCACTCCATTTTGTGCGTTCATATTCAAGACCTCCCAAATCCTGGACGCTCGAGTTTGCAGGCTCGAACTGGTATCAGTTTGGAAGATCAACGGTCACATGGCGGTAACAAGATTAATTTATTGTTTCCTGAACTCATTTTTCTCGAGATTCAAAAAATCGCCCGCAAAAATCTGCGGGCGATTCAAAACATCATTATATTTTCATATTGCAAAATGCTTATAACCTCAGTGTACTGGTCTGAGGGCATTTACAGCCAATGCCCCAAGCTTGGTCTGACGTATTCGGTGTGCAACAAACGTTCAAACATTGCCGCCCTGGCATGAATAAAGTTGCCGACAGGATGAGCAATGGTCTTCGAGATACTTTTCTTATTCTCGGGTCGTTTGTCTTCTTCGCTCGAAAAACCTGACTGACTTAACCCTGACTGATTTAACCCTGACTGATTTAACTGGGCACTGAAATCTGTCTCGAGAAAATGTGCTTGGGTTATGGTCAAGTTTGTATCGGGTACAAGTTTGTCTTTTAATGCCCCAACCGAACCTTTGGCGACAAAGCGGTACTTTAAAATCTGAGGATGAAACGTGATCGAAGACATCACCAACGTGACGTACATCCGAACGCCCTCGACAATCAGTTCGGTGCTGCTGTTGATGCCAGCATCACGGTTTGTGGGCATGTAAAAATAACCCCGAACTTCGTGATGCGCGAGGTCTACAGCATTGATCCAACCTTCTTGAATCCAGCCAGTTTCATTTGCC
>JANLWR010000098.1:0-2327 GCA_031364625.1 Deinococcales bacterium
CAATGGCGAGATTTATTTCGCACTGCTCACCGACTGGATGGACGCCCCGACTGAAAACACCGCCGGCGATGGCGCGCTGGTCGCGCTCGCGAGCGCGGGGATTGCGCGGCGGAATATCCAGCATGCCGCAGGCGCCGAAGACGCTCGTTTTTACTTGCTACATCGGCGCCGCGTGTGGAGCGCAGGGCAACAGCAATGGATGGGCTGGGAACGCAAGCGAGGCAAATTGCATGAGTTAAATCGGCTACTGCGCGGCGCGCAGGACACGACTTTTAGCGAACTCGGGCGCACTGGGGGTTTTTGGGGGCGTTGGGCAGAACGCGTCATGGCTCACCCAATCATTTGGGGTTCTGCCGCGACAGCTTTTTTATTGCTGTTGGCGGCACCAGCGCTTGGTATGAAACTGGGATACACCGGCGCGTTCGGACTCGCCCCAGGAGTCGAATCCCGCAAAGGACTCGAGTTGATCCGACCTCTGGCGCTCGCGGGCAGTTTGGACACGTTTGACGTACTCATAGACCTTGGAAAACCCAAAGCCTTTGACGCCGAGGCTCGAGCCAAATGGCGAAAATTCGACGCGGGTTTGAGTGTCTGGTCTGACGTTCAACTTGTCAACTCGCCGTTTGCCCTGGTGCGCCTGAATGCAAACACGCAAAACGCCCTCTCGAGCAACCCAAGTACGGCGGCGGCACTCAATTCTGCCAGCGCATTGACCCAAGCTTTTCTCAGCACCAGCCGTCGTTATCTTAAAACCCAGATCATTCCCAAGCAAAATATTCGTACCCAAGACGTTGGCGGCTGGACAGATCGCATCAGAACCGAAGCCAGCAATGCTGGTTTCTCGAGCGTCTTGATTGGCGGAGCACCAAAAAGTGCCTTTGAGATCACCCAAGCCATTACGGGCGCAATTCCGATCGCGGTGGGCTTGGTGTTTGTTGCCACCTTCATCGTCCTGGCAATCGCGTTTGGCTCAATTTTGATTCCGCTCAAAAGCATTCTCTTAAATTCCTTCAGCGTTGCCGCCAGTTACGGCATCATTACCATGATCTTTCAAAATGGTTTTCTCGCCAGTTTTTTCAACGCCCCCAGTGACGTTGGCGCGATAGATGTGACCCTGCCCTTGGTGATGTTCGCGGTCATTTTTGGACTTTCAATGGATTACGAAATCTTTTTATTGACCCGAGTTCAGGAAGGACACCTGGCGGGTCTATCTACTCGAGAGGCGGTCAAAATCGCGCTCGAGCGAACGGCGGGTGTCATTACCAGTGCCGCTTTAATTATGGTGATCGTGTTTTCTGGTTTTATTCCTGGTAGCGTGGTGGTCAACAAGACCATCGGTTTGGGTTTAAGTGTTGCGGTGGCACTCGACGCGACCATCGTGCGGCTTATTCTCGTGCCAGCCTTTATGGTGCTTGCAGGCAAATGGAATTGGTGGTTGCCAGCCTGGTTGCGTCGCTGGTTGCCTGGAATCAAACTCGAGCATTAAATGATCGGTGATTTCTTGTTTGACACATAAGTCGTGTGCTAAAATTTACACATGAATGAAACCCACAGAAAACACATTTCCTTGTCTCAAGAAGTCATCGCGTTCCTCGAGAATTTTCAACGCGACCATCAACTGCCCAATTTTAGTGCCACCATCGAACATGCTGCGAACGCTTTAAAACGCGAAATGTTAATTGATGGTTACGATCAATTTGCTACTGATTTCGCAAACTCTAAAGAGATGCAAATCGAAGCTCAAACCTGGTTGGAAGCCCCGATGCTCGAAAGTAAACAATGAAACGAGGCGATATTTATTCGGTCAATTGGGAACCCAGCGTGTCTGGAGAACCAGCCCATTCAAGACCTGGTCTAATTCTGACCAACAATGCAGCGAATGAACGCTTACCGCACCTGATGCTCGCACCATTAACCACAAACGTCACGCGACTGTACCCTTTTGACGTGTTGTTGCCTCTGGGGTCATGCGGGTTGCCCGAAGTCAGTAAAGTGCAATTAAATGACTTGCGCGGCATGAACCGAACCAGACTTGGCGCGTATTTGGGCAGTGTAACGGCAGAGTTGATGCTTGAAATAAACGAGAAATTAAGAAATCACCTCGATTTATAAATTACCCAAGTGAAGATTCCACCAACGCCCTGTAAGCACCGTTCGCGCCCATCAAACCCGAGTGCGAACCTTCCTCGACAATTCGTCCTTTCTCGAGCACCACGATTCGATCTGCCTTTTCGATGGTGCTAAGACGGTGCGCAATAATCAAAACCGTTCGCAAACCACGAAGATTCTCGAGCGATTCGCGCACCAAGGCTTCAGAATGACCGTCG
>JANLWR010000129.1:0-11528 GCA_031364625.1 Deinococcales bacterium
GGCGGCAGGTAGATTGCCCAGTCCAGCAACAGCGCCAAGGTTAAAGGCAAGGCTTGCGCCTCCCAGGCTGTTCCGAGCGCTTGGGAAAGGTAGGCTTTGGCTTTGTGCGGATCGTCTTGCGCCAGGGCAATCTGGCATAAAATCATGAGCGAATCGCTGTGGTTGGCAAGCGAGGCGTGACTTTTTTGTTGCTCGAGCACCAAGGCTTTTAACGCGTAGGTTTCGGCTTGTTCGAGTTGACCCAATCTGCGACAGCATTCACCCAAGGAGTTCAGCACGAACGGCACTTGACTGAGTTCGCCAGCGGTGGTGGTCAGCTCTAAGGTTTCTTGCAGGGTTTGCAGGGCTTGTTCAACCTCGCCAGTGTTTAAAAGTAAGGTTGCCAAGCCGTTTAAGTTGAACAGTGCGCCAATCTGATTGCCAAGTTTTTGGAACAAATGAATCGCTTCTTGGTAAATCAGCTTGGCTTGCGCGGTGTTGCCCGTCATTTCTTCAGAGATTGCCACCCAACCCAGACAGACCGCGATCAATCGTTCGTTGGACAAAGCTCGAGCTTCACGCAGAGCCTGTTGACGGTGCATCAGGGCTTCCTGGTGGTCGCCCAAATCGGTGGCTGTCGTGCCGAGCATTCCCAAACCCCAGATGATGGTTTCGCGCTCTTTGATTGGCGAGAGCAAACGCAAGCCTTTTTCGGCAAGTTGCACCGCCGAAGCGATCTCACCGCGCCGTTCAAAAAATTTGCTCTGATGAATTAGCAGTGTTCCCAGCGTTGCGTGGTCTTCTGGGTTAAGATCATCAAGTTGCGTTATCGCCTCCGCGAACATCGCAATCGCTTCCTGGTAACGCCCTCGAGCGTCAAAAAAACGCATTAAGGCTTCGGTAGCAAGTTTAATAAAATGCCAGCGGCGCTGATCTATCGCAAAGCGCCACGCCTCATGAATGTTCTCAAAGTCCAGCTCGAGCATTTCCAGCGCGGCTTTGGACTGCGCACTTCGGATGCCCTCGAGTCCTTGTTGCAGGATTGAAAAATAGTATTGGCTGTGATCGAGTTTGGCTTGCATGGACTCAATGGGGTTTTCGGAAAGTTTATCCTGCATGTACTGATGAAGCAAACGATGACGACGGTAACGACCCTGGCTGTTCAAACTTAACAAGGATTTGTCGATCAGGCTGCCGAGTACGGGCAAGGGCACGTGGGCGGCTCGGCGCACGGCTTCCTTAAAAAATCCGCCCCTGAACACCGCCAAACGCCTTAAAGCCTGCTGTTCTTCGCTGGTCAGCAAACCCCAAGAATGCTCGAATGCAGCACGAATGCTGCGGTGACGTTTGGGCAGGTTAACACTGTTGCTCGAGAGAAAATCGAGGCTCTGAGCGATTTCTTTGGCAATGTCCCCAACGGGCAAAGCCCGCACCCAAACGGCTGCCAGTTCAATCCCCAGCGCCAAACCGTCAACCAGACGGCAAATCTCGAGCACCTGCGCCAAGTTGTCATCGCCCAGTCGAAAATCTGGACGCACCCGGTGGGCGTGTTGGGCAAAAAGCTGCACCGCTTCAAGGCTTGGGATTTCGTTCGGTTTGACCTCGCTCATTTCGGGCACGGCGAAGGCACCCACGGGCAAAATCTGCTCGCCCGCCAAGTCGAGCGGTTCTCTCGAGGTGGTCAGGACAATCAGGTTTGCGCAGTTTTGCACCAACTCGCTCAAATATTGAGCGCCCGCAATGACGTGCTCGAAGTTGTCGATCACCAACAGCATTTTTTCATGACCAATATGATTGATGACTTGCCGCAACGACGAATCTTGCCCACGAAAATTCAAGCCGATGGCTTGGGCGATGGCGTTTGGAATCGCGCTGGGCGTACTGATCGGCACGAGGTTGACAAAACCAACTTTGAATCTGGTTTTTTGCTCATGCGCAATCTCGAGCGCGATTCGGGTTTTGCCAACGCCGCCCGTGCCGACCAGGGTCAGCAGTTGGTGATTACCCTGCTCGAGCAGGTTGGTCAATTCTGAGAGCAGCAACTCCCGACCAATAAAAACCGTTGGAATAACCGGAATGGCTGGGGTCGCCAGCGGTCTGTCAACGGTCAGGGTCATGCTGGGGGCTGGACTTGGCGAAAGTTCACGCGTTTTAATGCTGTTTGCCAGTTGCTCGAGGTGGGTCGGCGGCGGCAGGTTTAATTCTTGGCGCAAGCGCCTGCTAAATCCCTCAAAGCTGCGCAGGGCAATTCCAGACTGACTGTTCTGGCTGGCGACCCGCATCAGCAAATCAAGTGCCTCTTCATCGAACGGGTCGCGCTCGAGCAAGCCCTCCAAAACCCGTATGGCTTCATGAAACGCATTGCGGTCTTGCAAAACTCGAGCCTGCCCAAGCGACGCGGTGTGCCAGCGGTCTTTTAATGCCTCGCGTTCGATCTCGAGCCACGCCGAAAACTCGGGCGAATCGCCCTCTTGAAACCCCGCCAGCAAATTACCGTTGTAAAGCGAAAGCGCCGCCGTCCAATTGGAATTCTCGAGTGCCGTTTTGAAGTCCGTCACATCCGAAGGCACGAGCCAGCGCAGATGCTCGAGTTCGCTTTCAAAACCCGTCAACCAATCCAAGTTTTTGATGCGCCCAATCAAATGCCGCAAGTTTTTTCGGGCGCTCTGATTGTCGGTGTCGTCCCAGAACAAAAACGCCAGTTGTTCCCGCGAAACCCAATCGGCTTTGCACGCCAAGTACGCCAGCAAACGATACCGTTTATCGTCGGCAAAAATAATGGTATTTTCGCCAACGCCGACCTGTGCCATGCCGAACAGTTGAACTCGAGCGTCACTCATTGCCTTTGTCAGTCTATCAAGACAAAATCTTGTCAAACGAAGTCTGACAAGATTCAATCACTCGAGATTTTGGCTTTAAACGCCCAGCAAACCGCTCGAACTTTTCTCGGTTGGGACACCGTTCGCACCCGCAAAGGTGTTGACCTCGTCGATAAACCGTGTGAACAAATAATTGCTGTCGTGCGGTCCCGGGCTGGCTTCTGGGTGGTACTGCACGCTAAATACTGGGTAACGCACATGCGCCATCCCCTCGAGCGTGCCGTCGTTGAGGTTGACGTGCGTGACCTTGAATTGTCCGTTGGGAATGCTGTCAATGTCCACCGCATAGCCGTGATTTTGCGCCGTGATCTCGACCTTGCCGGTCAAGAGGTTTTTGACGGGTTGGTTGCCGCCACGGTGTCCAAATTTCATTTTGAAGGTTTTGCCGCCGACCGCCAGCCCCAGAATTTGATGCCCAAGGCAAATGCCGAAGGTTGGCATTAAGCCCAGCAGCTTCCAGGCGGTGTCGTGCGCGTACACGGGCGCACTCGGGTCGCCAGGACCGTTGGAAAGAAACAAGCCGTGCGGTTGTAACGCCATGATCTGCGCGGGGGTGGTGCTGGCAGGCACAACAATCGGTTCTGCGCCGACGCCAGCCAGTTTTTTGATGATCGTGTGCTTGATGCCAAAATCCAGCAGCACAATCCGTTTGCCCTCGACCAGCACCGGGTAGGCGTACGGCAATTCGGTGGTGACTTCGGGCGTCATGTCGCGCCCGTCAATGTCGTCATGGTTTTTGGCTCGAGCGACAAGGATTGCTTCTTCCTCTGGGGTAAATTCGCCAAACGGGTCTTCTGGGTGCGTGAAACTGCGGTGCGCAATCACACCCTTGACCACGCCGCCCACCCGCAAACGCCGCACAAGTGACCGCGTGTCGATGCCCGCAATGCTGACCACACCGTGATCTTGGGTAAACGAGTCCATGCCGTCGGTGGCACGGTGGTTGCTGTAATGACTCGAGAATTCACGCGCAATAAAACCGCGCACGTACGGTTTGTTGGATTCCATGTCGTAGACCGTAATGCCGTAATTTCCAATGTGCGGGTAGGTCATGCAGACGATCTGACCGTTGTAACTCGGGTCGGTCATGATTTCTTGATAGCCCGTCATGGAGGTGTTGAACACCACTTCGCCCACGGTTTCGCCGCGATGACCAAAAGCATAACCACGGTAAACCGTTCCATCTTCTAGCGCCAGCACAGCACGTTCACGTTTCAGCACGGGTTTCCTCCATCAAAAGAACTCGAGGTACGCTCGAGTGGTTATATTTATACAGGGTTAGGTAAATTTATGCAAAGCTCGAGCCTCGAGCTTGAGTTAGCATTTCAGGAATAGGTCAGAAAATCAAGCCACGTCTCGAGGCTCGAGGTTCTTGATTGCCCACGCTTTTGAAACTTTGGTTTCCAACCTTTTTCCCGAGTAAATTTGCAAACGCTCGAGCAGGAAGTCCTGATGTTGGTGAAGACTTTGGGCTGGCGAGATATTTTAAGGTTGACGGCTGTAAGTGCTTTGATTGCGAAAAGTAAATTTCTCACCTTTAAGACGGGTTTCTTTCAGCGTCACCAGTTTTTGCGCCTCGAGCGTGATGGTGCGACGAACCTCGACTTTTGCGCCCAATTCGATCTCGAAGCCAGTCAAGACTGCTTTCCCGATTTTTGCGGTCAACAGTTTCGCAAAATCTTTGCTGGTGTAACTCAGCACCTCAGTTTTTCCTTTGGTTGTGACCGTGTACTTGCTGCCGTTCCAAACGTGCGTCTCAAAACTTGGCACGGGCTTGCCAAAATCGTTGTAGACAAAATCCCAGATCGCCGTTGTGTCATTGCTGGGTTTCACCTCGAGCTTGACCGGAATACTGACCCGTCCAGTGCCTTGATAGTCTTGATACTCGAGTTTGCCCGTCCAGCGTCCAGCGAAAGCATCAAAGGCTTTGGGGGCTGCGGCTTGTGCCGAAAAGCTCAAAATCATAACAATGCTTAACAGGGCGCTCGAGATTTTCATGGTTTACCTCAATTGTTGAATTCAGTCTTTTGAGTTTTGACTGCATTCATTTTAAGCATCACCAATCGGCAAGAATTGAACCTGACCTTCAATTGCTGACTCGAGTCATTGGCAATAAAAATTTACCAACCCATTTTCTCTCGAGTTTGGGTAATGTGCGCCAAGTGATGCCTCGAGTGCCAGGCGTACATTGCCAGCGCGTACTCGAGGGTCATTGGACCATTTTCTGGGTGGTTAAAAGTGCGTTTCCAATCTTCGGGTTTGATCGAGCGCAATAAAATCACCCAACGCGCATGAAGCGCCTCGAGCAAATCCAGACTGACCTGGGCGGGTAAACTCGAGTCTGGCAGCAGCGCCCATGCCGCCTCTTCGTACGGTTTGATGGTCGGATTTTCTTCGGTCAGGGCAAGCTTAAAACGCACAAAAGAATTCATGTGGCTGTCTGGCACGTGATGCACCACTTGCCGCAAAGTCCAACCACCTTCACGGTACGGCGTCTCGAGTTGCGCGTCGGATAAACCTGCCACGGCGTCTCGCATTTGGTCTGGCAGACGCTCGAGAATCTGAATAAATTCTGCGATTTCGGACGGGTGGTACTCGGTTTGACGCTCGAATTTGCCAACTGGATATTGAAGGTTATTCATAGCCAGCCCTTTCGTGTTTTTAAACTGTTGATTTGTGCGACATGATGCAAGCTGTGCCAAGCATACAAATGCAGGGTGGCATTGAGGGAACGGGTTTCGTCTTTAATCACAAAGGTTCGCGTAAAATCTTCTGATTTCATGCCACGAATCAAATGAACCCAACGCAAATGTAGTGCCTCGAGTAACTTAATTGACACCTCGAGCGGCGCGGTTTGAGCATCGCTCAGTTCACCCCAGGCGGGTTGGCTGTAGGCGGTCACGGTTGGGTTTTCTTCGGTCAGTGCCAGCTTAAAACGCATGTAACCTTGCAAATGGCTGTCGGGCACATGATGCACCACTTGGCGCAGCGTCCAGCCGCCGTCGCGGTACGGTGTCTCGAGCTGTGAATCCGTTAAACCAGCCACCGCCGCACGCAAATGGCTCGGCAGTTCCTCAAGTTGAACCAGAAACTCATTTCGTTCCTGGTCTGAATACTCGGCTTGAGCGGTCATTTTCCCGATTGGATATTGAAAATCTGTCATGGTGGTCATCGTCAAGAATATTACTCCCAAATTGCATCCAATCCTATGCAAAACTCCGAAGAATCTTGTGATTCTTCGGAGTCAAGGATTTGCTGATCTAAAACCAAACTTAAACGAGTTTGACTGCACCCGTGTCAAGATCGTAATAGGCTGGTACAATCTTCACTTTTCCGGCTTTAACTGCTTTAGAAAGAACCAAACTTTGCTGTAAGCGTCTGGCACTGTTGTTTGCATTGGCAATAACTGTGTTGTCTACAAGATCACCAGGCAGGTTCTTCGCAGTTTCTACCAACGGTGCGATAGCTCGAGCGATAGTACCAACATAACCTGGAACGTTAATATTTTTCTCGAGTGCTTCAACAGTGGCTTTCACTGCGCCGCAGCGTTCATGACCCAAAACCATTATAAGCGGCGAACCGAATTCTGCCACTGCAAATTCGATGCTACCAATCACGTCGCTGGTTGCAATATTACCAGCAACACGCACTACGAACAAATCGCCAAGCCCTTCGTCGAACAGGATCTCCGGAGCAACCCTTGAGTCGGAACAACCAAGGATAACCGCAAACGGTTTTTGCCCTTTTGCAATTTCACTGATTCGTTCATTGGTTTGACGTGGGTGCGTGAGTTGCCCAGTTGTATAACGGGCATTGCCTTCAATTAAACGCCTTAAAGCTTGATCTGGGCTGATCGCGTTGGTTTCAGTGGCATTTGCAAGTACCTTGGTCGGTTTGGCTTCCACAAAGGCAGAGATAGCAAGAAGGCTCGAAAATTTCAGCATATTTCGACGCGAAATGTTTGACATGCACAACAAAACCATAATTTGCATTTGCAAAAATGAGTACACATCACCATTCACTTTAATGTATAAAAATGCCTTACCAAAAGCTACTGATACCTGCATGTCTAACTGAAGATTCTTAAGTGGCGGTTTTTTGTTTGGGTGACATGGTTTTCATTTTGAAATTAGTCTGAAATTGCAGGCATCAGTATTTTTAACGAATGCCAATGGTTTTTAACATGGCGCTTTTGTTGTACTCCTTGTAGACCTTGGGCGGCAATTCATCGGTTGAAATCAGCGCGTAACCGCAACGCACAAAAATCTGGCTCGAGCGTCCAGGCGAACAACTTTGAAATACCGTGATTTGAATGCATAGACTCGAGATGCGTGTCTGCTATACTCAAACCGTGAATCTCGAGTTAACATCATTAAGACCCATTCAGCAGCGCTTATTCGCTTTGCTGGCTGTGTTTTTAGTGCTAACTTGGTCTTTGCCACTGGCTCAGGGTCTCAACAACGCTTGCAATAATGCTGGGTCGCAAAATGCCATGAGTGCAGTTACTGGTTTAAAAAGTCACGAAACCCGAGTCATGCCGATCTGCCCACCAACATCACCGACGCACTGCACCATGATTTCAGGTTGTCCACTGTCTTGTCAGGGTAATCTTGCCCTCACTTCGGACACCTTGCGAATCCTTGTGTTCACCAAAACGTATGGGTTTGTCGCGTTTGACCCGACCCTGCGCTCTCAGACCACAAACGTCTTCGACCCACCCCCCAAAGCCTGACCAAAACCACCCACCTGTTGACCCTCGAGACATCACTCGAGGATTGGTTCTGATGGTTGTATTTTTATGGCAACCTGTTCAGGCTTGAGTCGGAGATTTTCAAAGCGCGATGGTGCAAAATGATGCCAGAGCAGTGCATACGGCGCTGGTGTTGGATTGGAGTTATTTCATGGACGTTGTGCAAAATAAGAAAACAAAATCAGCACCCAGTATCTTGGTGATGCTCGTGGCAGCCGTGGTCATCCTGACAGGTGTATTCCTTTGGGTGTTTCTCAAACCACAAGCCTCGAGCGTGTCGCTTGGCAAGCTCGAGGGCGACATGCACGCACTGCTTTTTATCAATGATGGGCGTGTGATGTACGGGCAACACGCCGGCATTCAAATCTCGAGCGATGGCGGGAAGACCTGGAGCACCCCGAGCGGTCAGGGCGATGCGATGGGTCTTGGTGCAGCTCAAAAAAATGTCTTGTACCTGGCTGGGCATGATGTTTTTCAGAAGAGTTTTGATGGCGGCAAGACCTGGACGAATCCTGGTTTTGGCAACCTACCTGGCACGGACATTCACGGCTTTGCGGTCAGTCCACAAAGCAATTGGTTGTACGCCAACCTGGCTGGAAAGGGTCTGTACCGCTCGACAGATGGCGGTCGGGTTTGGCAACCGATCAGCACGGCAACGGGTGGTGCGATGGCACTGGCTGCCGGTCTTGGAACGCCACCCACACTGTTCGCAGCTACGATGGAAGGGATCATCCGCTCGAGTGACGGTGGTGCAAGCTGGGCGGCATTCCCAAATGCCTCGAGTCTGGTTGGCATGGCATTGGCAGTCAATCAAAAGACCAACACGATTTACGCCTCCTCGAGCACTGGCGTGGTTCGTTCCGATAATGCTGGCGAAACCTGGACGGAACTCGGTGGTCCTGGTGAGGCGGTCGCACTGATTGCCATTGATCCCAAAGATGCCGCGCATCTGATGACGGTTTCAGGCACAGGGCAGGTGTACTCGAGCTTGGATGCAGGTAAAACCTGGACTGGAAGGTGAGTTGATGTTGAAACTCTTTGGCATGTGCTTCAACCCGAAAGTGTTGGTTGGTCTTGCCGTGCTCGCAGTTGGAATGGTTGTTTTGGTCTCATTGGGCATGGCATTACGGGCATTGCCGTTTTTGCTGATGGCGGCATGTCCGCTTTCGATGGTGTTGATGATGGCTGGCATGGGTGCGATGAAACTCCCAAACGCACAGCCTTCAAACCCCGCGCACCCACCAGATCGGGCGCTCGAGATTCAAGCCTTACGCTCAAAACTCGAGGCGCTCGAACTGGAAGAGAAAACCATCCCCGCACTTGAAGCATCCCGTTCATGAACACTCAGCCCGTAAATCCCACACTTGAGAATCCCAGTCGTCCTCGAGCTGGATTTTTCAGATTCCTGCCAATGTTTTTGATCACTTTATTGATCGCCATGCTTGGTTACGCGCTGCTCAAACCAACTGGCGAGAAAACCAGTCCACTCGTCGGGAAACTCGCGCCAGATTTTCGGCTCGAAACACTGAACGGTGGCACTCTCAAACTCTCGAGTTTTCGCGGGCGACCCGTGATCGTGAACTTTTGGGCTTCGTGGTGCGTGCCGTGTCGTGATGAAGCGCCGTGGCTCGAGGCAGCCCAAGAGCAGTATTCGGCGAAAGGGTTGTTGTTTGTGGGAATTGTCAACAATGACACCCCGAAAAATGCTCGAGGGTTTGTCAAAGAATTTCAACTTTCCTACCCGAATTTGATTGACCCAAATGGCAAAGTTGCTGTGGATTACGGCGTGACAGGCATTCCTGAAACGTTCTTCGTTCGCCGTGATGGAGTCATTGTCTACAAGAAATTCGGTCCATTTGACCCCGAGGAACTTGACAGTCACATTCAAGAAATAATGGGTAATACGGCGGTGAAACCATGAAACCCCTTACACCTCGAGCAGCACAGTTCATGATGTTGGGCGTGTTGCTTGTGTTCGGGTTGTTGGTTGCCCTAAATTGGTCGGTATTGCATCCCCTAGCACGTCAATTGGCGCATCGGCTCTACCTCATTTCTGGGAGTCTGTACGCCCTCATCAGCACACCACTGAATAATTTGCGTTTGGCACTCGGCACAAACCCACTCGCGCCCTTGCTGCTTGGCATGATGGGAGCAACCGCACCGTGTCAACTCTCGACTGGTGCGGTCACACTTGCCTTTATCGCCAGCGATCAACGCGAAGGTGGCGCATTAAGGCGGGCGTTCGCCTACACCGCCGCTCGAGTCTTATTTTACGCCGTGGTTGGTGGCGCGGTTGTCTTGCTGGTTAGAGGGCAGGTGTACGCGCCAGGAGAATTTTTTACGGGTGTTCGCAAGGTCTTTGGTCCACTGATCCTGATTGCGGGCTTGGTGACGCTCGGTGTTCTTCGCCCTCGATTTCAACTCGGTGATCGGCTTGCCGCTCGAGTTCAAGCGTTTGGTGAAGCTCGAGGTGGTGTTCTTGGGGCGTTCCTGTTGGGGTTGGCATTCAGTTTGGCGTTTTGTCCAACCCTGTTTTTCTTGTTCTTTGGGGCAACACTGCCGCTTGCCGCGCAAACCCCGTTGGGTGTGTTGTATCCAGCACTCTTCGCTTTGGGAATGAGCCTGCCAATCTTGACGCTTGCCGCCCTCGTACCGAACAACTCGAGAAAAGAAGCCCTGAAAACCATGCGAGGTTGGCATCGTTTTGCGACCCCGATTGCTGGCATTGTTTTTGTATTGGTTGGCGTGTACGACACGTTCTTGTACTGGCTTTATTGAAAGGGAATGATGAAAAATAACTTAAATCAACAGGTCAAAAATACGACTCGAGGTTCGGGTCTTTCCACAACTCAAATGATTGCCCTTGGAATTGGGATCATTGTCGCAGGTCTTCTTGTCTGGCAACTTTCAAGGTCTTTGTCGAAAGTACCAGATGCCGTCGCCATCCAAGGCGTTCAAACCTTTTTTAGTCTCAAACGCGATCATGTGGCTGGTTCACTTCGCTACGGTCAAAGTCCTCCCGTGGGTGGCACGCACAGTCCTGTGTGGCAAAACTGCGGGATTTATGACATACAAATCCCACTCGAGAATGCCGTGCATTCGCTCGAGCATGGTGCGGTCTGGGTTGCGTACCAACCCAACCTTGCGGAGGCAGAGGTGAAAAAACTTCGTGACCTCATGCGTGGGAAAGCGTATACGTTGCTCGCGCCGTACCAGTACAATGTGTTGGACAAACCTGTGGTGGCTGTCGCATGGGGTTTAAGACTCGAGCTTGACCGAGCCGATGATCCTCGGCTTGTTCAGTTTGTGACCAAGTACGCGAACGGACCGCAAACACCAGAGCCGGGTGCACCGTGTACGGGTGGGATGGGCGCACCAAACGGATAACTGGGTTGGTTTTCGTGTTGAGAACACATTCGGGTGCGTCTAAGGGTTGGTGGTTTACCCAACACCAATCGATTTCAACATGGCGCTTTTGTTGTACTCCTTGTACACTTTTGGCGGCAATTCGTCGGTTGAAATCAGTGCGTAACCGCAACGCACAAAAAAATCTGGCTCGAGCGTCCAGGCGAACAACCTCGGAATACCCAAGCCCCTGGCTTCGGCTTCGACGCCCAGCACAAGCTGCCTGCCCAAACCCTTCCCCTGAAAATTGGGGTGAATCGCCAAACTGCGCACCTCGCCCAGATCGTGCCACAAGACATGCAAACCGACCGTGCCGGCAATGCCGCCGTCCTGAGTCTCGAGCAGGTAAAAATCGCGGATTTGGCTGAACATCACGTCGGTGGTTTTGGGCAGCATCACGCCTTTTTTCGCCCAGAAGGCAATCAGCTCGAGCATGGCATTCACATCACGCATCGCGGCTTTGCGCAAGGTGAGGCTCGAGTTTGGATCCAGATCAGGCAGGCTCATGCAAGTTC
>JANLWR010000171.1:0-2568 GCA_031364625.1 Deinococcales bacterium
GTCGGTGATGCTGGTTTGAAACTTCATGCGGACTCCAGAGTTGGGCGGCGAAACACCAAAATTGTTCGGTTGCAACGACACACGATTTCGCCCCGTTGATTGATGGCACGATGCTCGAGTCCGACAATACCCGCATTCGGACGCGAATTTGAGGCGCGGCTCGAGATTACGGTGGTTTCGGCGCGAATGGTGTCGCCGTGAAAAACGGGTTTGGGAAACTCGATGCGTTCAAAGCCAAGGTTTGCCACCAGCGTTCCAAGTGTGATTTCGGGGACGCTGAGACCGATCAGCAAACTGAGCGTCAACATGCTGTTGACGAGTGGTTTTCCAAATTCCGAACGCGCCGCAAACTCATGATCGAGGTGCAACGGCTGCGGGTTCATGGTCATGGTGCTAAAAAAAACGTTGTCGCTTTCCGTGATTGTGCGCGTGGTGCGGTGCGGAATTACAAGCCCAAGCTCGAGTTCTTCAAACCATTTTCCAGATGGATTCATGACGTCAACTCTTCGTCAGCCTCGAGCATCATTCGCGCCCTGGCAAGCATGGGTTCGTCCACCATCTGCCCTTCAAATTCGATCACGCCAGCCCCGTAAAAAGCGGCTTTTTCGTAGGCATCAAGCAGTTTTTCGGCACGCTCGAGGTCGGCGGCGGATGGGCTAAAAACTTCATTGGCAATGGCGACCTGATCGGGATGAATACACATTTTGCCCGTGAAACCCAGCGAGCGCCCCGTGTTGGCACTGGCTCGAAACGCCTCGAGATCACGAAATTTCGCTTCGATGATGTCCAGCGCTTGCACCCCACGAACTCGAGCCGCCAGCACCACTTGCGAACGGGCATACAACACCTCGAGACTTTCAGCGGTGCGCACGCCGTTCATGTCGGCAATAAAATCTTCAGCACCAAAATACACGGCGCTCACGGGTGGGTGCAGCAATTCTCGGACGCGTTCGACGCCGCGAGCGGTTTCGATGCCAACGATCAGTTGCAATTCTTTTCCTTCGAGCGCCTCATCAACTGCGTCAAGTTGTTCGGGTCGCTCGAGTTTGGGAATCACAACACCTGTCAAACCAGCCGTCAATTCCATGTCGGCTTGAAACCACTGGCTCGAGACGGCATTGACCCGCAAAAACACGGCGCATCTGGGATTTGAAGCCAGCAGTTTCTCGAGTGCGGTTTTGGCAATTGCTCGAGCCTCAGTTTTGGCGGCATCATTGTTCGGAATCGCATCCTCGAGGTCAATCACCACCGCATCGGGATTTGAACGCGGCAATTTCTCGATCAAATCGGCGCGGTTGCCTGGGGCGAACAGTAGGCTGCGAAAACGTGGCATCTTTACAACCCCATTTGCTTGGCGACCACCTCGAGCATGATCTCGTCCGTGCCACCACCGATGCGTAAAATTCTGGCATCCCGAAAATGCAGCGCAATCTTGGTTTCCTCGAGATAACCCATGCCGCCAAAAACTTGCATCGCATGGTCGGCAATCGTGTTCGCCACACGACAGCAATGGTATTTTGCCATACTCACCACACTGAGCGAATCGTGCGCATTCGAGTCGAGTTTATGCGCCGCATCGAGCGCCAATAACCTCGAAGTTTGAAGATCAATCGCCATCTGCGCCAACTGATGCCGAATCGCCTGAAACTTGCCAATCGTATGACCAAACGCAACCCGTTGTTTGGCGTACTCGAGCGACAAATCCAAACAAACTTGCGCATGACCGAGCGCCATGCCGCACAAGACCAAACGCTCGGTTTGAAAGGCACTGGCAATCTGATAAAACCCGCGTCCAACCTCGCCAACCAGACGGTCATCGGGGACAAAGCAATCGTCAAACCGCAATTCGCGGGTGTCGGAGCTGTGCCAACCCAGTTTCTCGAGCGGGCGACCAACGCTAAAACCCGCATCGGAGGGCAGAACAATAAATTGACTGATGCCCTTGTGGCGTTCATTTGGGTCGGTTTTTGCGGCAACGATCAACCAATCGGCAATGCCGCCGTTGGTAATGAAAATTTTAGAACCACTGATTCGGTAACCACCGTCCACCTTCCGCGCCACGCTCGAGATGCCCGCCACATCCGAACCCGCGCCAGGTTCTGTGATCGCAATGGCTGCCACCATTTTCCCCGCAATCATCGGCTCGAGATAGGTTTTTTGCTGGCTTGGCGTGCCAAATTTTGCCAAATAAGGTCCGCCCAAATACGAACTGGCAATCGGCGTGATCGCAATACCGCCAGAGGCTTTGGAGAGTTCCTCGGCGAAAATCATCATCGATACCGAATCGGCGTCTCCAGTGCCACCCGCGCTTTCGGGCAAACCAATGCCCAGCACGCCCAAATCTGCCAGTTTAGACCAGAGCTGTTTGGGGAAAGATTTGCTCTTTTCGCTTTCATCCACCAACGGCAAGACTTGATCGCGCACAAAAGCACGCAATACGCTGCGAAATTCTTGGTGGACACCATCAAGTTCATTGCTCGAGACTGGCGTCAAAGCCGTAATCGTCATGATTCTTACCTCCTGCGGTGAGGTGAGATTAACACGCTCGAGTGTTGGAAAAAGTGTCAT
>JANLWR010000179.1:0-4409 GCA_031364625.1 Deinococcales bacterium
GGAATCACGTACAGATCATTCAAAATCCAGAGTTTTTGCGTGCTGGCGCTCGAGAAACTGGGGTAAAGCTGCGTGAAACCAAGTGGCTTGTCACCATCAAACGCCAGGTAAATGACACTTTCGGAGTTTTGGATTCGCTCAAGCAAAAACCTTCTGGCACGTTCCAAGTCCGATGCTTCTTGGTAAAATACGCGGTACGCGTCAAAAAGTGGGGCAACAATCTCGAGATGTTCGAGCGTGGCGGTTTTAATTTCTGGAATCATGATTGTTCCTCGAGGTTGAGGTTATAAGTCAAATACACTTCATCACGCACGAAACCACTGCGCTCATACAATTTTTGACCCGAGACATTATCGTTTGCGGTACGAAGGCGTAAAAATGCTGCACCGACCAATTTCGCATGAGCCGCGCCACGTTCGATCAAACGCTCCCCAATGCGTGAACCCCTGGCTTCGGGAATCACGTAAAGGTCGTTTAGAATCACCAGTGGTTTCAATGCCACACTGGTAAAAGTTGCGTAAAGCAGCGTAAAACCCACCGCTCGAGTTTGATCGTAAGCCAGAAAAACCGTGCATTCGTCACGCTCGAGTCTGGCTTGCAAGTATTCCCGAGCAGCTTCGAGATCGCTGGATTGCTTGTAAAACACGCGGTACGCATCAAACAATGGCACGAGGTCATCAAGGTGCTCAAGGTTCGCTTGCAGGGTTTGGACGGGTTTGTTCATGCCAGTTTCCTTGTAAATTGAAAGTCGGTGTTGATCAGAATAACCCCAAAGATGACCACTGTGATACCCAACAGCGTCTCGAGTCCAATGTGCTCGCCAGCCAGAGCGCCCCAAAGAATGCTCCAGATTGGGATGATATAGGTGATGCTCGAGGATTGGGTGGCGCTGATTCTGGGGAGAACGCTGTAAAACATGGCATAAGCGATGCCACTGCCAAAAATTCCAAGGATTAAGATCGCGCCGATGGCAGGCAAGGTGACAAAACCTGGTGTTGAGAAAAGTGCGACTGGAATCAGCATGATTCCGGCGCTCATGACTTGCCCAAAGGCGATGGCGAGCGGGTCAACCCCTTTCAGAAAACGTTTGGCAATATACGGAACTATCGCGTACAAAATTGAAGCCAAAGTAATCACGGTCACGCCCACCAACGAACCCTCGAGTTGCAAACTGCCCGACACCGCGACCATCACACCGACAAAGCCCAGTGCCACGCCCAGAATTCGGCGTGGGGTCAAACTCGAGTCGCCAAGCATCACACCAATCAGTGCCGCAAAACACGGCGTGGTGGCGTTCAACACCCCAGCCAAACTCGAGTTGAGGGTCTGTTCGCCAAGCGCAAAAAACGTGAACGGCAAGGCGCTGCCAATCAAACCTTGCAGCACAAGCCACGGCAGGTTTGCCTTGGAGAACATCTTGCCTTTGTTCAGTTTGAGAATGGCGTACAACACCGCCCCACCCAGCAGCAAACGCAAGCACGCAACCCAAACGGGCGGAAAACTCGTGCCAGCAATTTTGATCAGCAAAAACGACACGCCCCAAATCATTGAAAGCCCCAACAATTGCAGTGCATCGGCGGTTTTCATACGGTTTTTCTCGAGTATTCTGCCGGCGCGAACACGACAATCACACGCAATTCTTCGCTGATGCTGTGAAAGCGATGCTCAAGCTTGGCGGGCACGAAAATGCTGTCGCCAGCGTTGGCGGGAAAGTCAGTCTCCCCTACCTGAATCTGCGCACGACCTGAGAGCACCACGTAAATTTCGTCTTCGCTGTGCGGTTTTTGCGGGTCTGTGCCGCCCACTGGCAGCACGTACAATCCCGCGCTAATATCGGGTTGCCGTACAAACTCGAGATACATTTTTCCCAATGTTTGTCGTTGATTCTCGAGCGTTTCCAAACTGTAATGCGAACCGTTCATGTTCTTCTCCCGTTTCTCGAGTGTAAAAGGCGCATAGCCATGCGCCGCTACAGGTTTCATTCCAATTGCCGATCTCTAATTGCCATTTGTTTTTTGATTCTGCGCATATGCCACCAAACCCACCGCGCTCAAAATAATCGGCATGGCAATAAGGGCGTTTAAACCAATTTTTTCTTGCCCGAAAAACAAGCCCAGTAGCACAGCCACGATGGGGTTGACGTAGGCGTAACTGGTCGCCAGGGTCGGACGGACTTTGGTCAATAAGTACACGTAGGCGCTAAAGGCAACCAGTGACCCAAAGGTAATCAGGTACAACAACGCCAGCAGACTCTCGAGCGATGGGGCTTTGATCATGCGTTCGCCGAGCACAAAACTGATGGGAATCATTAAAATACCTGCGGTCAGCATTTCGCTGGCGCTCGCCATCAGACCTTGCGGCAGGGTCAGGTGCTTAGACCAGATCGAACCGAAAGACCAGAAGATGGGCGCGATAAACATCACGATTGCCCCAGTCGGGTTGCCCTGCAAATTCCCCTCGCGGCTGAGGATCACCACACCGACCAAACCCACCAGCATTCCAGCCACCTCGAGCATTCTGGGGCGCTGACCCCACAGCGTTGACCACAGGGCAGCCCAGAGCGGCATGGTGGCAACGATGGTGGCTGCAAGACCACTGGCAACGCCGAGGCTCTCTGCCAGGGTTGTGCCAGTATTACCGCCAACAATCAAAAACAAACCGATGCGAAAGGCGCTCCACCACTCGAGTTTTTGCGGGTGTTTTACCCCTCGAGCGAGTAAAAAACCGTACAGAATTGCGCCCGCGACGGTAAACCGAATGGCATTCATGAAAAACGGCGGGAAGCTTTGCACACCGATGCGAATGCCAAAATAGGTGCTGCCCCAAATAATGTAGAGTGCAAACAGACTGAACGCGATCAACAACGAATCTCGTCTCGAGCTTGTATTGACCGTCAAACCAGGGTTCATACTTAAGAATAATCGTTTAACGTGGAAGATTGCAATATGTCATTTGGATTATTGCCAAAAGTTCCTAATATCATTTAGAATGGTAGGTGCATGATGAACAACTTAGACCACCATGACAAAGCCATCCTGCTCGAGCTGCAACGCGACAGCCGCCAAACCTATGCCGAAATTGGCGCTAGCGTCGGTTTAAGCGCCGCCAGCGTGCATTCTCGGGTCAAAACCCTCGAGAAACGCGGCATCATCAAAGGCTTTTCGGCTCGGGTGGACGCTCGCGCTCTGGGTTTGCCCGTGCTGGCATTTGTCAGCGTGCGCACCGATGGTTCGACGAGTTGCTTTTTGATCGCACCGACCTTCAAGCAATTTAGCGAAATTGAAGAGTGTTACAGCGTCGCGGGCGACACCGACATCATGCTCAAAGTCCGTACCAACACCCCCGAGGCGCTCGAGGAACTGCTCTACCGCGTCAAACAAATTCCTGGCGTCTCGAGAACCAACACGGTGGTCACGCTCAGCACCGCCTTCGAGCATCAACCACTGATTCCGAGCGAAAGTTGAAGAATTTAATTTGACTTTTCGTTCGTCCCAAGCCGAGCATTCAAATCTCGAGGATCAAGTTCTAACGTAACGTTGGTATCCAATTCAGGTGTCAGCGTCAAACGCCCAACGTCATGATCTTTGGTGATGTTGACGGGCATTTCACCGGTGTTGCGCACCGAAATATCGATGCCAGTCGTGTGAACGTTGATTTCAATGCCCGTGCTGCGCAACAACCAATCTTCACTGCCGGCTCGAGTCGCGGCTTTGTCTCGAGCGTAATACTCGCCCGTACCGCGTCCAGATTTGTGCTTGCGATGGCGTTTTTCGGCGTACATTTGCGAATCGGCGTCCGACAAAGCTCTGTCCAGGCTTTCTTGGGTAAAGACGCTAAACCCAACCGAAACGTTGAAAAACTCGCTGCGCACCCGTTCGACAATCGGCGTACCAGCCGTCAAACCCAAATGCAGACCCACAAATTCATCACCGCCCGTTCGGTACAGACCGTCGCCCTTGCGGGTCGCGTGTTGCAACGCCCGAACGCAACGCAACAGGTATTGATCGCCCGCCCGATGTCCCTGTTCGTCATTGATGCGTTTTAAACCGTCCACGTCCCAACTCGAGAGCACCAACTGCATTCCTTTGCGCCGCCCAATCGCTTGATAGCGTTCAAAGTCCTGCTCGAGCGCACGGCGATTGCCAATTTTGGTTAAGGCATCGGTGGTGGCGTTGTGCTCAAGCTCAAATTGCAGACTGGCGAATTCACAAAAAAGTTGGTAGCACATAAAACCAATCATGGTTGCCAACCCCGAGGCAAAAGTCACGATCAACCCAGCCCCCAAGCCGTGTTGGAACGAGAGTGAGATCAAAATTCCAGAAAGAAACAAATCGATCAGCAAACCTGCAAAACCCAAATTGGTGGCGATCACAAACAGCAGCGGTATCACGCAAATACCGTAAATGACG
>JANLWR010000922.1:0-2952 GCA_031364625.1 Deinococcales bacterium
CCCAACCACGGCGTCCAGTAGGTTCGCATCGTCTCGACCACAAGCGCTGTGGGAATCGAAGTCACTGTTTCTCGAGGGCAAAATAGCAAATCCATGTTCGTGACCGCGCCACCGTTTTCGCCACCGACGGGTTGTTCGTAACGCACGTTCACGCGCTTAAAACCGAGGCTCGAGAAGGCTTTCAAACGGCTGCTCGGGTCGCTGCCAACGCTGTGTTCCAACTCGAGTTCGGGTTTTGAAAGTCGCGCTGGGTTGACGACATCAATAAACAAACCCTTGACCATTTCACCCGAGATTTCCTCGAGCACCGCAAACCGTGCCTGATGCAATTTTCGCGCCAAACCCTGCCCCCTGAAATCTTGATCCACCGCGAGATAACTCGAGAAACCCACATTGGTTTTGCGTAAAAAATGAAACAACGTTCCCGCCACCACACGCCCAGAATCTTTGATCACCAACAAAATATTTTGCCGCTCATGGTTGCTCCACTCGAGCATCTGCCCGATGATGGAAGCTGGAATCAGCATGTCAGGCTCGAAGTACGTGCGTTCTTGCAACTGCCCGAAACTGGCAATTGCAGGGGCATCGGCGGTGGTAATACGGCGTAGCTCGAGCATGAAATCAGTTTAACGTTTTGACCGCATGACGATAGCGTCGCACGATTTCAAATCCAGCCTTCTGATAAAAGCCTTGCACACCCGTCCAATCAATGCCCATACGCGTTCCACCTCGAGATTTCAGTTTGTGCATGGCGGCAACCAGCAAGGCAAAACCCAATCCCTGCCCGCGCAAGCTGCTCGAGACGCCCATCGGTCCAAGTCCGCAATCTTCGGTGAGCCATAAATTCGAGGGCAAAATAACAGGGTCAGAACGCAAACCAATGAGCGCAAAACCCATCACGCGTCCGTCAACCTCGAGTGCAAGATGTTGATGCTCGGCTCGTTGCAAAACAAAATTTGTGTCATATACCCAACGCCCAGGAAATTCTTGACGCACAAACTCGAGCACACTTTCAATGTCGGCTTGCACAATTCGGGCATTTTCGGGCAACTCGAGCTTCGGAAGTTCATCAAGCTCTCGCGCCAGATCGTTGCTGACACCCGTCGAGATGTCAAAACCGCGCCTCGCAAAAAACTCGAGCAACGTATTTTCTGGCGTGTCAATATCGAGCGTGATTGGCAAGTGCTCATCGAGCGGAATTCCTGGGAAGAAATGATGCGCCTCAGTGCCGACAACAACCCGCGTTGCGCCTCGAGTTTTCAGGGTTGTTTCCGCCCAAGCCAGCAACCTCGAGCCGATGCCACGACGCTGAAAATCTGGATGCACCGCGAGAAGCCGCACATGCCCAGTCGTGTCGTTTAATCGGTACGGTTTGGCAGGATTGGCAATGCAAACAAACCCCACCAGCACACCATCTAAAAACTCGAGCTGTGTGTCATCAGGATTTAAAAACCGCGACTCGAGCGCGAACAAATCAAGTTTGAAACGCTGGTCGGTCATGGCGTTATTCCAAAGCTCGAGCATGGGTTGAAGGTCGGTCATGACACTCAAGATTCTAACGTGACATCCTCAAAAAAGTTCAACCGCATTTTAGCGTGTCACAAGAAGCATTATCCCGTAAATAAGTGGCAAGAAACCACCAAGAAAAAAAAGGAACACCGTCGAATTTGGCACATGCTCGAGAAAAGATTCGCTTGGGTCGGCAGGATTGTAATGAACAAGAACCTCATTCCCAAACGAATTGGCTCGTTTTTCTGCCCATTGCAAGCTGTTTCGTGACGGTGCAACCAAGCGTTTTGGATGAATACGATCACCCACAAACGTTTTTCCATTCACTCGATACTCGTAACGCACCAGAGGAGAATGCCGAAAAAAAGGCACTGTCAAATCGGCTTCGGTTGGCACAAAAGTACCACGCTCAACAACCATTCCGTTAACCGTATTCCACCGATTGAGAATCGGACGCTCTTTTAAAAACCTAAACGCCGCCCAAAAAGCAATGCCGCAAATCAATAACCCCAAAGTTCCAGCGATGGTCGCTTCTAAAGAACCCATGATTTTATCCTGTCAGGCAGCATAAACCATGTTACAGCAAAACCCTTTCAGTCTCTCGGGAAGTTGATTTTGAGGCTCGAGCATGGGTTGGAGGTGGGTCAGGATATGGAAGATTCTAACTGCAATGGTTTAATTTGAGCGTGGTAAACTTACGCCTGAATCTTGAAGTAAAAACTCGAGCAACAATAACATAAGGAGATACATATGCTTGACCTACTTGATCGAAAACTTCGTCAGATGCACGCCGCTCTTGCTGGTCTAAGCTCCTCTGATCTATCAAATATACGGACTCAAATCACGCATTCTGATGGCTACGCCTACACAAAAGTTGACTTCAACGAGAACTCTGATCCAATAGCACTCGCAAATGCAGCGTCACTCCTGATAGCAAACATTGCATCTTTGAAGGATTACCTCAAAGCTTGGTGCAAGAAACAAAGTATTCAGTTTCCTGGAGATATATTGATCAACAATAACAAGTCAGTGGCACTTATTCATGATCTCTGGAATATTGACAAACACGCCGAACTGACTTCACCACGATCAGGTTATATGCCGAAGCTCCAAAATCTCACGACAGCACTTACTATCTCAGCAGGTACAGAAGCAGGAGGAGCTGCAATATTTTCGATGGATCCACGTACAGGAAAAATGACGACCAGCACCTCTGGTGGAGGCACGGTTCAACTCGCACTTGTTGCCCAGATTGTTGATGAACTTGGAAACAATCTCGGAGATTTTACGCAGGTATGTACAGAAGCGGCAGAAGCATGGTCAGTCACTCTTAGTGCGGCTGGAGTGCCATTACCTTGAGGTTCAATCGTTCTTTTAAGAAGTAACAATCAATCTGAATAAAAACATAAAGAAGGGATTTTGCTTCTATTCATTGGTGGTGCA
>JANLWR010000201.1:0-14876 GCA_031364625.1 Deinococcales bacterium
GGCAAAAATGGAAGCAGCCGATGCGAGTGTGTCATTTGATTTGCTGATTCGTGGCTTGCTGGCAGCGGGTGCGAACAACACCGACATTGCTCGAGCGATTGGGCAAAGTTCAAAATGAAATGTCAGGAAGCTCGAGAAACCAAGTTTCCTGACATTTCATGTGCAAGTTTTCAGACCATTACAAACGCTCGAAGCCTCGAGTGCGTTCCCAATCGGTCACGGCAGCCTCAAACGCCTCGAGTTCGACATCGGCATAATTGACGTAATGTTCGATCACGGCTTCACCAAACGCGGCTTTTGCCAGTTTGGATTTGGCGAACAAATCCCTTGCCGCCCGCATGGTGTTTGGCACTCGAGGTTTTTTGGAATTGTAGGCGTTGCCCTTAAATTCTGGCTCGAGTTCGAGTTTATTTTCCATGCCGTGAATGCCTGCGGCGATCATGGCGGCGAGTGCCAGGTACGGGTTGGCATCCGCGCCAGCCACGCGATTCTCGAGCCGCAAGCCTGCGCCGTGTCCAACCACGCGCAAGCCGCAGGTGCGGTTGTCTCGTCCCCAGGCGATGCTGGTCGGGGCAAAACTGCCAATGGCATAGCGTTTATAGGAGTTGATATTGGGCGCGTAAAAAAGCGTGAAATCTTTCAGGCACGCCAATTGTCCAGCGACAAAATGCTGGAAGGCTTGTTCGTCCACCTGGAATAACTGCTTCCCGTCACTCGAGCGGCGCAAACTCATGTGAATGTGGCACGAACTGCCCTCGCGTTCGTTGAATTTCGCCATGAAGGTCACAGAAATGCCCATTTCGGCGGCGATTTCTTTAGCTCCATTTTTGAAGACCACATGATCGTCAGCCGTCTCGAGCGCGGTTTTGTACTTAAAGTTAACCTCGTGCTGTCCAAAGTTGCATTCGCCTTTGGAATTTTCGCAGTACAAACCAGCGCCCGTCATTTCGCGGCGCAAACGCCCAATGAACGGCTCGACCCGCGTTGTGCCAAGAATGCTGTAATCGACGTTGTACTGATTGCCAGGCTCGAGGTTGTAGTAATGGTTTTTGGCGGCATTCTCGTACGTTTCATTGAAGACAATAAACTCGAGTTCGGTGGCGGCGAGACACTCGAGTCCCAAGTCTTTTAACCGCTCGAGTTGATGTTTTAATATTTGACGCGGACTTTGTACGACTGGCTTGCCGTCTTGCCACTCAAGGTCGCATTGAATCATGGCGGTGCGGTCTAACCACGGAATCAGGCGCAGGGTGTCAAAGTCGGGTTTCAGACGAAAATCGCCGTAACCCGTCTCCCAACTCGAGATGTGATACCCGTTCACCGTGCGCATTTCGGTGTCCACCGCCAGCAAGTAAGCGCAGCCTTCAGCGCCGTGTGCCGCGACTTCATCCAGAAAATATTGCGCGGTCAAACGCTTGCCCATCGGACGACCCTGCATGTCGGTCAGGGCAATGATGATCGTGTCGATGTCTTCGCTCGAGACGAGGGTTTTAAAATCTTCAAAATCTAGCATCATGCTCCTCTTTGAAAACTCGAGTTGATCGTATTGCTTTTTCGTGCGATCAAGCCTAAACCCTCACCAGTTATGGTAAAGGCTTTGTCTTTGATTCGGGTCACGGTTTAATCTCCTGAAAGTACTTGTTCGGCTCGAGCGATTTCGGCTTGTCTAGCAGCAATACTTTCACCCGTGGGCGGTCCTGTAAAACGGTTTCGCTCGAGCAAGAACCAGGCAATAATCAGAACGATGACCAAACCAACTGTTGCGTACAAGGCTTTGTCATTGGGTGGTTGAATTCCAATTGAAAAAATTAGAATCACACCAGCGATAGCCGCCGCCGCGACAATTTGGAAGACTCCTCCGAGATTCCAGGGACCCATTTTTGTCCAAGATTTTCCGTATGCCAACAGTCCAGCACCGATTGGCATTCCGTAACTGAGGAATAAGAAAATCACCGTAACCGAAACAATTGTAGAGTAAACGGGTGCGTACAAAGTGAACAAAATGCTGATAAAAGCACCCGTCCAAATCGCTGCGACTGGGGTACGGAACGTCGCATGGATTCCACGCAGAAAACTTGGGAAACCACCGTCTCGAGCGAAAGCAAAAATCATTCTCGAGACGCTGGTCACGGTGGCAAGCCCACACAAGAATTGTGCTAAAAAAATACCGCCGTACAAGACGTAACGCAGACCGCTGGGAATTATTTTGCCCATCGTATCAAAAAACACGTTGTAGCCTTGCTTGGCGGCATCGTCCATGCTTGGAATGGCGATTACAAAAGCACACAACATAATCCAACCACCAATGCCCGAGTAGAGTACGCTGGTCACAATGCCACGTGGCACGGCGCGTTGGGCATCTTGGGTTTCTTCGGAAGTGTGCGCCGAAGCATCAAAACCTGTAATGGTATAGATCGGTAAGAGTAAGCCAAGCAAAAACACGCCGAGAAGACTCGAGGTTGCGGGCCAGACACTGCCGCCCACCTCACCAGAATAATTTTTAAACGTCCAAAGCCTCGAGATGTCATGGGTTGGCGCATACGCCAAAAGTGCAATAGTCAATACGCCCGTCACAGCAAATATCAGATACCCAGAAGCGTCTGTCAATTTGGTCGTCAAACCAATGCCAAAGTGATTAACTGCCGCTTGCAATGCTGTGATCGCTACGATAAAAATAATTTGAGTCGGAAGGTCAGCGGTTAATTTTAAATCCGCACCGAACGCGCCCATAAAGAAAAAAAACGTTCCCACGTTAATCGCACCCAGCACCGTGACCAGCCCAAGCAAATTGAGCCAAGCCGTCGCCCAACCCCAGCCACGACCACCAAGGATCGAACTCCAATGGTACAAGCCACCCGCCGTTGGGTATGCGCTGGCAATTTGTGCCATGCCGAGGGCAAAAATCAGGCTAACCAAACAACCTAGAGGCCAGCCAATGCCGATGCTAGCGCCACCAGCCCCACCGATGGCTTGACCCAGCGAGTTAATGCCGCCGGAGAGAATGCAGATGATCGAGAACGAAATCGCAAAATTGGAAAATCCCTTCATGCGTCTCGAGAGTTCCTGGGCGTAACCCATGCTGTGCAAGGTTTGCATGTCGCGTGCAACAATTTCGGCTTCAGAACTCTGTTTGTTATCGTTCATACATCCTCCTGAAATGTGTAGCTCGAGTCTCCCCTGTTGTTTCTCGAGGTTCTGGTGATGCCTGTTGTTTGTTCCTCCCTTAAAATAAAGTCTGTCAAACGCTTGAGGCTTTTTTGTGATTGCGCTCAAAATTTGACTTTGACCCAACGAAACTGCCGTGTGCAACTCGAGAGTAAAGGCTTGAGTCAGCCCGTGTCAACTCAGACGCGAGTGTTTTAGGCTCGAGCATGACCGCTCGAGCCTTGTTTTTAGCATTTTAAGATTTCATCGTTTGGATCGTTCCAAACGGCGGGTAATGCCCGCCCAAAGGTTTGAAAACCAGATTTTGACCCGCTCGGGAATACCTGGAGCGTGATGTTTGACAAAGCTTTCGGTGGCAACTTTAGAACCAACATCTTCGCCGTGTTGTTCGGTTAAAAAGTACCTGTGATCCATCATCCAGAGGTAAAGATCGGCTTCGGTGCGTTCTTTGAACGATTCGAGTGCTTTGGAGGCACGAATCTCGAGGATCATGTGGGCGTAAAGTTTATCGTACCAACTGCATACGGCTTCCTGCCAAGAGAAGTCTCGTTTGAAGTTTAAACCCAAATAATAGCGTCTGATGCGAATATGCTCGAGCAAAATATCGTAACGACCTGGCGTCGAAAACATGATCTCAAAATGATCTGGTCTGAGCGTCTCGAGTTCGGTTTCAATTAAAAATTTGGCGTACTCGCCTTTAATAATC
The DNA here is from genome assembly GCA_031364625.1 of Deinococcales bacterium. Taxonomy (GTDB): domain Bacteria; phylum Deinococcota; class Deinococci; order Deinococcales; family JAAFIG01; genus JANXTZ01. The sequence goes on from JANLWR010000201.1 coordinate 3,872, forward strand.
AGGTTTTTCAAATCATCACCTCGTTCGGGCGGTACGATCACATCGAGTTCAATCACTTCGGCATCAATGTATTTTTGACCCTCGAGCGCCGCCACCGAAACGCGGTGGTTGCCGTCTTTGACAAAGTAGGTTTCGCCGACTTTATAAACTTGAATCACGGGCAAACTTTTACCCTCGAGTTGCAAACGCCTGATATTGACCCAACGGTCGGTGTTGTGCTCGGATTTGGGCAGGTAAGAATCGTCAAAATCGCGGTAACGGTCAACGCTACCAATGATCGCATCGACTGGAATGGTTTGAATCCCCACATAATGCTCACCGATGGGTTTGAGTTCTTTGACCGCCTCAAACGGAATCAGTTCATTCGACTCGCCGCGCAACCAATGCAAAACATCATGAAGCCAAGCGCGACGCATGGCTTGCGCTGCATCGTGTTCGGCTTGGTTGGAAAAATTGCTCATGAGTCACCCCCACGGTATAGGATACCCAAGCAAGTCTGAGAAATGTCATGAACAACAACAATGACCTTCGCAAAACCTTAACGTGAACATATTACCAGCGTACTCGGTGTGGCGTAAGCCTGCAACTCCGAATCGGCTGGAAACTCGAGTTTTTCGAGCAGCATGACTTCATGCGCAATGCTGAAAGTCGGGACTGGCACGGGCGCACCGTGCGCCGCAAAGCCAAATCCTTTTGACAGTCTCGAGCCTTTTGCATCGATTGCCACGCTGGCAATCACCGCGCAATCCACGCCAGCTAAATGACAACTCGAGCCGAAGAGGTGAAAATTTCCGATTTTTGCGGCTTTTTTAGGGACGCTCCGGAGCTTCCAAAACGCGTCTTTCTTGGTTCGGTGCGGCACGATCAAGGTTTTTTCAGCCTCGAGAATCATCTCGCGCAAGGGTAGCAACACGGCTTCCATGCCGACCAGGATGACGCTTGAGGCTTTTAAGATTGGGTGAAGCATTAGATTCTTTGCCGCCGCTCGAGCGCCCTTAAAATTGGGATTATGCCCATGCGGCGGCATTGGGTACGCCGCCGCATTTTGCTTGACCAGATTTGACCAGATTTGCTCGCGCAATTCCCCAACGTTGTTGACAGCCCCTGGTTTCACAGCTTCAGCATAAACCTAGAGAAGTTTGTCCGCCTGTACACGCCGAAAAAGTTAAACTGATCTCATGACAGCCATGACCCTTCACGCCCGAGGTTTGATTCACCGTTGGCGCAGCCGTTTGCCCGTGACCGACGCCACCCCAGAAATTAGTTTGGGCGAGGGCAACACGCCACTGATCGAACTTCGTGGTCCAACTGAGGCTCGAGAATTGGGCATTCGCGTCTTCGCCAAATACGACGGCACAAACCCAACGGGCAGCTTTAAAGACCGTGGCATGACGATGGCGGTCTCCAAGGCGCTCGAGGCTGGGGCAACCGCAATCGCTTGCGCCAGCACGGGGAATACCAGCGCCAGCGCCGCCGCTTACGCCTCCAGGGCGGGCGTGGAGTGCATCATCATTTTGCCAGCGGGTTACGTGGCGGCTGGCAAAATTGCGCAAACCATTTTGATGGGCGCAAAAATCATTCAGATTGACGGCAATTTTGACGACGCGCTGCGTTTGGTGCGGTTATTGTGCGACGAAAGTCCAGTGGCGCTTGTGAATTCGGTCAACCCGTACCGCATCGAAGGACAAAAAACCATTGCTTTTGAAGTCTGCGACGAACTCGGCGGTGCGCCCGAATACCACGCCATGCCCGTTGGCAACGCGGGCAACATTACCGCACACTGGAAAGGTTATTCTGAGCTTTTTGAAGACAAAACCATCTCGAGCCGCCCCAAAATGATCGGTTTTCAAGCCGCAGGCAGCGCACCGATTGTTTTTGGAAAACCAATCGAAAAACCTGAAACGTTGGCGACCGCCATTCGGATCGGCAACCCCGCCAGTTGGCAGCAAGCGCTGGACGCTCGAGACCAATCTGGTGGCATTATTAAAGCCGTGACCGACGACGAAATTCTCAAAGCTTATAAATTTCTGGCACGCGAAGGTTTGTTCTGCGAACCCGCCAGCGCCGCCAGTTTCGCTGGGGCATGGCGCATGATTCGGCAGGGCAAGATCGAACCAGGCTCGAGAATCGTTTGTACCTTAACGGGACACGGTTTGAAAGACCCAACCACCGCAGGGAAACTCGCCAGCCTTCCCGATGCGATTCCTGCCACGCTCGAGGCAATCAGCAGGGCAGCGGGCGTTTAAAATCAACTATTCAAGCGGCGGTAAATTCTCGTACAAACTACGGATCACAACTTTAAACTCGAGGCTGGCAAAAACCAGTTCCGCGTTACCCTCGAGCTTTTGATAACGCCAACCCGCGTCGTCTCGGGTGTATACCTCTGCGATTGGCTCGACTTGCGAAAGCAAAATATACTGCTCGAGACTCGAGATTTGTTGATACGCCTGCCATTTCTCGCCTCGATCTATGGCTTCGGTACTGTCACTGAGGACTTCAATAATAGTTGTTGGATGATATTGAACCCGAGCTTGTTTCTCGGCATTTTGCCTGACAAAATAAACATCAGGATAGTACCCGCGCCCTGTTGGAGTCTCGAGAATCACATCATTAAACACGTAAAACCCGCGTTTTAAGGCATGTTGTAAAATCATTGAAATCAGCATCAACGAAATTAAATTGTGCCGATCTGTTCCGCCAGCCATGACAAAAAGATTACCATCCACAAATTCGTGGCGTTCCTGCGAGTGGCTTTCAAACTCGAGGAATTCGGCAAAAGTCGTCGCGGTTTTGACAGGCGATTCGCGCAGCATATGGTCAGTATACTCGAGTTTTAGACTTGTTATTTTGGTGAAATAATCGCCATGCTGATGCTGTCAAACCAAACTCCATCCCAAAAAAGCGCATCTCGAGCCACGCCTTCCTGCACAAACCCGCACTTTTCGTAGACTCGCTTGGCTCGAGGGTTGAAGGCAAAAACGCTCAGGCTGATGCGGTGCAAGCCAACCACGTTCAAACCGTAATCGATCACGGCTTTCGTCACTTCTGTTCCGTACCCTTGATTCAAAACTTCGGGACTCGAGAGGCTGATGCGGAAATTCATGGATTGGTTGTGCTCGTCAAGTTCATTCAACACCACCTCGCCCAGATAAACGCCGTCCGATTGACGAATAATTGCCCAATCCGCACGGTCATTGCGCCCAGGAAGTCCAGTCAACCAGGTTTGAATTCGTTCGGGCGTAAAAACTTCCAACGTTCCCGTCAACCTCGAGAATTCTGGATTATTGATGCCTTTCATCGTGTTAGCAAAATGCTTTTCGCCAAGTTGCTCGAGTTTTAACCTTGGCGTGAACAGGGTCGCTTGTTGTGCCAGGGCTTGTTTTGAAGTCATGGTTTTAGGGTACTCGAGACTCGAGATTTTGAGAATGTGTCAAATTGCAAATGGATTTTAAAATTCTTAAATCGCGTCAAACTTAATTGTAGCCCTAAGCTCGAGTTACGCCGTACCACAAGACCTCGAGACACCAAATCTAGAAATCAAACTCGGTACGATTTTAGATTTTATGACCGCAAATCCTTGAAATTCCTGCTTTTCATGTGGGAATTTCAAGAATTTTAAATTTCATTTAAGACTCATACAACAACAAAATCTGAGACTTCACAAACCACCATGCCAGCAAAATACTTTTCGCAAAGTTACTCGAGTTTTAATCTTGGTGTGAACAGGGTTGCTTGTTATGCGAGGGCTTATAGTTGAGGCACAACAAACTCGAGCGACCCTTTGGCTGGCGGCACACGATGTGCTGGTGCGCTCAAGTGACAATCCCCTGATTCGATCTTGAGGGGCGTTGATGAACAAAGCCTTGCGAGTGAATGGGCGGGGTGAACTCGAGCAGCTTGCGGTGGGGTTTTACGTGAGATAAAAGCAAGAAATAAATTTCTTGCTTTTCAATTTAATTATTTGCATTAAATTTTAATTTACCAGACTCTCTAAGCCACTCAGACTCATCTAAGCCAACACGAAATAGATTAGAGACATACTCATGTATGATTTTTTGAACCTTAGTGTATTTTGTCTCTCCAACCCAAGAATATTTAATTTTATTTATATCTTCAAATATAATTTCATCTCTTTGCTTCAATGACATGATTTTAGAATTTAAATCAGCAGTAAAGGATATAATTTTCTGCATATATGATTCAGTTCTTGGCTGTAAGTAAATCACAGATGAATAATTTTCTTTTTTATCCAAAACAATAATTGAAAATCTGGCATTATTTTCACTTTTTTCAACAATATCCAGTTTTATAAATGGAAAGTCTCTATTACCTGATATGCGTATACAATCACAAGAAGGCATTATGCAGAGATAATATTCATCTTTTTCAGGTTTACCTTTTATTTTTCGTGTTTTTTTCTTTATTATTGTTCCAAGATCTAATGAAGGTAGTCTAAAAGTATCATCAATATGTGACTTCTGATACCATTTTCCTAATGAGGTTATCATTGCGAACTCATTTTCTAAAGATATATTACCTAATTTTGAAAATAGGTTAGAAAATGATTCTGATAAGCAGTTTTTGATTTTCCGTAGCTTCTCCTTAGACATGGCTCTTTCATTTAGCTGAGTTTTCCCCCAAACATCAAATCCAGAATCTAATATTTTTTTCAAATTTTCAAAGGTTAACTCATATGTATCATTTTCCCCAATGGTCAGAGAAAGAGAACGTGTTTGATCTCCAAATTTATAAATGAAAGCTTTTTCAATTACATCTAAACTTATTGTTTTATCAGTGATGACTTTTCTATCAAGAAGAATTCTAATTTCTCCTAAAATAATACTTATTAATAAATCTGAAGCATCTTCGGGATTTGGTAGAGATGCTCGATGCGATAAGAATGGTGCATCAATATCTTTATGCAGACGACTTAAAATTTCATGCGTATTAGATCGAATTGCAGAGAGCGCACACAGAGTAGTATTTGAAACTAATCCAGTTGTCATTTCTGCAAATTCTCGAATTAGCCGTTTAGGTAAATTTTCTATTGAAACAAATTTTGTATCACTTTTACTATTTTTTTCATCTATATCTTTACTTAGAAATATAATTTTAGTTGCACCAAGATTAATATCAGTTTTATTCAATTTATTAATTTTAAATTTTAGCTTATCATCTGTAAATCGTTTTTGAACTGATTTTGAAACCGATTTCAAATCGTCTTTAGTCGTATAAATACAAATCATTCTTAATCTTTTACCAATTTGGTCATTTTTAATAATGGTAGAAATAATATTTCTTGCGAGTTCACCATCATCGTTATAAATTACCCAATCCAAAACGATGAGATCAGCACGTCGTCCGATTTTCGCTGTTTCAGAAACAATATCTTCATTTTCTTCTGGTTCTAAAATTGTGCAGACCAATCCTCGGGAAGCAAAATCCCGAATTAAAGCCTTTCCATCAATATTTCGACTATTGTCAACTGAGATTTTCGACATTTTTTTTACGTTGCTCTCATTAGCCTTTTTTCTTCCTGGTTCTTTAATATTTTCAATCGTTTTTGGTTTAGAATCTTCGAATTTTGGAAATGCTTTATCATCTACAAACACCACTGTTTGAAGGAATTGAGTTGCAATCTCAATTGAAATGTCCTCAAAGCTGTCAGGCATTAATTTTCTCCTTGGGTATCAGTTTCAGATTCTTCTATCAATTCAATTTCTCGAGGGGCAATCTCGAAGGTCGTATTCATGCCTGGTCTCGCCTTGACCAATTGTAAATCAAATGATGGACTAGCTCTGTTTAACACGTCTTTCGAGATGTAAAGACCCATTCCCCGCCCTCCTGCTTTACGTGTAAACCCCATTTCAAAAATAATGTCTTGATCTCGTTCGGGAACGCCCGCTCCATTGTCTGAGACCAAAATGGCTTTTCCCACAACGTCTAATCGAATAATTTTCCCTTCAGAACTTTGTTTTTCTTTTATCCAGTAAATTGCGTTGTCTACAAGATTGACGAACACGGGATAGAAGGTTGAGGGGAAGCCAAAGAATTTATGACGGTTAAAGGCTGAAGTCGCCTCGAGGGTTATCGCGTTGCGATCAAGTCGTTGTTCAAAAAGGTCTTCCAAGAACTTTCGGATTTCATGCCCAACGATTTCAACGGTTTTCCGATTCATACGCCGTTGAAGTGGTGTGAACAACGTCAAGTAACCATCGAGATGATCGAAACTTACTCGAATATTCCTGTATATATCTTGCAGTTCTTCATTGACATCCGCCCAAGCTTTAAGTGTCCTCAGGTTCTTTCGGAGAGACAGGATTGTCCCTCGGAATTCGTGGTTTACAATCCCTACTGCCATACCGAGTTGTGTCAGTTCTACATCCGAGTCAAGTCTGTCACGTAACTCGAAAACCTGCTCTTCCAAGGCGCTTTCAATGTCTTGTGCGGACACAAAGTTTCCTTGTTCGTCTATTTCCCACATCACTGATCCTAGTTGTCCAGAAATTTTTTCTAGAATCTGTTCATTTTTTTCAGCCACGGAAGTTACGTCTCGCTCGAGCGCGATCCGCGTCTCGACGATTTTGTCCTCTGACATTCCAGCAAAATCCGTGCTGGCGAATCGTGTCAGTACCGATGAAACTGCTGAATTCAAATCGACAATACTGGCACGCGTTGTTTCCAAAACACGTTTTTTGATGACTTCTGCGTTTTCATTTACGCTTTTAGATTTGCCCTCAATGGTTTTCCGAGCATCTTTTGTAAGGTCATCAAGGGATTGTTCAATACGGCGGCGACGGCTGATTTCAAGACGCGCCTGTTGCGCCACTTCACCTACAGTTTGCTCTAAACGTGTAGTGGCAACATCTAGGACGTTCGATTCGAGTTTGTTTAACTCAACTTGGTAAGCTTCCCAATCGCGTCGTAGCTGACGGTTCAATGCGACTCCGTTGGGTTTCGTAATCCTAATTCGCTTGCGAAGATCAAGCAGTCCTCGACGTGCATTTGCTTCAGCCCTAATCAAATACAAGGCAGCCTCTTCAGCGTCTTCGAGAGAATTAACAAACTGAAGTTCATCGATTGCTTTCTGGATGATGTTATCTGCTTGTGCTGCTACTGTACTTGACTGAAGAAAAAACCCCTCGAGATCCTTTGAAAATTGATTTCGTCGTGTTGTTGCTTGTTTTTCTTTTCGTTTACGAGCCTCCTCAATGGCATTCAATTCCGCTCGTCGGACAAGAAAGGTTTCGGCATAGGTTCCGCCTTCGCGGAAAAAATCGCCTGCAACTTTCTCAAAAAAACTTTTTAAAATCTGTCGAAACTGGCGATACGCTTTGTTATCCCTAAACCCTTCTCTGCCTGCTTTTTCCTGGAGTGCATTGTTGTTGAGGTTGCTGATCTCAATTACACCGAACATGCGTCGATATGAAAAGTAATAAGTTGATGCTCTTTTGGTACGATTTTTTTCAATATCTAGAAAATCGAAATCATTGTTTCCATATGGCAAAATCCGAATTCCATCACGATAAATGTAAAGTCCACCTATTTTGTTGGCTTTCGTTGTAATTCGCGCATACTCTTGCGGCTCAATTGCTGTTTCTGAGGCTCGCCCTTGAACGTATGCAAGATTGAGTTTGAATGAACCACACTCTGTAAGATTTCCTTTTGCTGGAATCCACGGCACAACGTATTTGGTAGGTGCCTTTCCATACACAGCAATTTGACCTTGGAACTGCCCAAATTCATCAAACGTTCCTTGAATATGATGGTCTGCTTGAGTAAATTCACTAGGTATCCAGAATTCACCCTCACTGATAAGGTCATCGGTCAAAACATCAGTCTTATGATCTCTGAATGCGGTAGTGATTTCTGGCAGACTATGATCTGGTGTCATCGTGTTGGTAAAACCCAGAAGCATTTTGCGTAAACCAGAAGCAGTTTCGTCATCCTCACTGTCAATATCTGCTGACAAGGACTCATCCGCTGGCTGAATATAAAAATGGGTTCCAAAGCCATCGCCAGTAAGTCCTGGAGCACTCAGGTATTCACTCATTTCGATAAGATCAACCGTAAAAGACTTCAATTCGGAAATGAGTTTTTCACGTTTGCCAGAATCAATATGGTTTTTTAGTTGATCAATATTTTGCCTAACACTGCGAACCATTCCTTGTACTTCTGCGGCACTTGGCACGGTGCCACCAGCAAATTCTTGTATCGGTATCTCTATTTGCTCAAGATCAATACCAGGGATTTCAAACAGACCCCAGTGAATGAATGCAACGACGAGATCATGGAGTTTTTCTTTCCGTTTAGCGCGTGACAAGATGAGGACTTGCGGACCAATAACACCGATGGCAAGACGACCAATGCCTTTTTCTCCCATGATTGGTCGTTGACGCTTGTTCGGGTCAACTGGGGGTATGTGCAAGCCACCTTTTTCACCAATCTTGCTCTCAGTGCCAAGAGTCAACCACCGGGTTTCAAAATCTTCTCGAGTCATCCCGAGTCCATCGTCCCGCAGTACAAAAAGTCGATCTGTGCGATAAAAATCCACTTCTACGTGATCCGCATAAGCATCATAAGCATTCTTGAATAACTCACTGATCGCAGTTGGAATTCCTGCAATTTGTTGTCTTCCAAGCATGTCGAGCGCCCGTGCTCTTGTCCTAAATCTAGCCATTATTTTCGCCCAAAACCTCTATTCTATGCACTTGAACATGATGAACGATTTGTTCCCCTAATTTCTGTGCAAGCAATACAGGCACAGCATTACCCACTTGTCTTGCAGTTGAACCGAATTTTCCAAAAAAAATGAAGTTTTCTGGGAATGTTTGCAAACATGCAGCTTCTCGAACACTTAACGCACGGTCTTGTTCAGGATGTCCAAATCTACCATTGGATATACTTGTACACCTTGTTGTTAATCCAGCAGAGGGTTGGTTTCTACGAAGCCTTCCGTATACATCCACGTGTCCCCCAGAGCCAATTTTTTTCGCATCCGCTTTGATATGGCATTTTAACATTAAATCTGCTGACCAGTTACGCCTATCGCCACCTTCTGGTGTAGCTCTGATTCGTTTCAGATTTAACTCTGACAGGGCGGCACAGTGATGATTTGGTATATTTTGGTGTTGTTCACCAGCACTAAGGGGCGGAAGATGACTAATCGCATCCCAAACAGTCACATAAGGATGCCCAGTTTTTGGACCATGTGTCGCTATTGGTAATTGAATGCCACCGTGTTTTGTAGCAATCAATACCAAACGGGCGCGTTTTTGTGGCACGCCATAATCCTGCGAAGAAATTACTCGCGCTTCAAATGTATAACCCGCATTTGTAAGTAAAATGGTAAATTTTTCAAGCGGGCTTTCAGCTTGAATTTTTCGTTGGATTCCAGGAACATTTTCTACAAGTACATAATCAGGTAAATAGTATGCTACGAAACGACCAAATTGAGCCAAAAGATCAATTCTAGCGTCAGGTTTTTTGTTACGTTTTTGATTTTGCACTGAAAACGGCTGACACGGCGCACAGCCAGAAAAAAGTATAGGATGGTCTCCACAGCTTTCAATTGTAAACTTAATTCTTTCCGTTTCAACTTGTCTAATATCGTCATGAATAAATTTAGCTTCTGGAAAATTGTTTTGAAAAGTCGTTGAAGAGTCTTGATCAAAATCTAAACCCATAACAATATCCATTCCAGATGCACGAAGTCCAGCACTCGTGCCACCACACCCAGAAAAAAAGTCAAATACCTTTATAGGCAATGCAACCAACTCCTATTCAAGTAGTTTGAGTTTGCAAAAAGTTGAAGAAAACAATCTTTTCTTGAACGAAAATTCAATTTAGTGAAGCTATTCCTATCAGAATTAAGTAAGTTGAAAATAAAAAAAGTTTCTTTAATACAAATTTGAACATTAAAAGAGCGAAATTCCAAATTGCTAAGAACTCGTATTTTTGAAAAAAATACTCGATATACGGGCATAGCAGAATGTTACCTTAGATACACAATAATTTGCAATGTAACATCATGACAATCTGAGAATCTCGAGCCTCACCAAGTCAGTTCAAAATTCACTTTTAATCAACAAACCCTTTTGTAGAAGCCTTCAAAGAACTCGAGCGCCAAACGTAATCCAACTCCCTTGACAAATCCCAAGTCTTGCGTACAATAAGACAGTCTTGAACTCTCGAGACTTCACAATTTAAGTTTCAAATTCCAGGGGTTCAACCTCCTGGCTTTGTTGCGTCAACCACGATGGGCACTGACGAGCATTGACTTCGGCAAGATTTTGGCGGTCGGAAGCAAGCATTGTTTGGTGTCTCGAGTTAATTCTCGAGAAGCCTCGTGGATACGGGGCAGGGAGTGTAAATGTCTCAACAGATTGAGCGTTTTGGTAACATCAAGGATGTGCTCGAGTTACCGCGTCTGGTCGAACTCCAGATCGGGAGCTTTGACACGTTCTTGCAAAAGGGTGTTTCGGCGGCAAACCGTGAGGATTCGGGTTTGCAGGGGGCGTTCCGCGAGATTTTCCCGATTGATGAGTCCGACAAGGGTCGCACGGGTGGTTTGGTGCTCGATTTCCTCGAGTACGAAATTGGTGTGCCGCCGTATGACACCGAAGAGTGCCGCGAGAAGGATTTGACCTATCAAGCGCCGATGTTCGCCAAGTTGCAATTGATTCACCGCGACACGGGCTTGATTAAAGAAGATAAGGTTTTCCTTGGCGATTTGCCCCTGATGACCGAAGAGGGTTCGTTCGTCGTGAACGGCGCAGATCGTGTGATCGTTTCGCAAATTCACCGTAGCCCTGGCGTGTACTTCACGCTGTCGTACCGTGGCACGAAGAAAATGTACGCCGCGAGCATCATTCCAATGCCAAAGCGTGGTCCTTGGATCGAACTCGAGTTCACGGCTGCCGATGTGCTGGAAATGAAGATCAACAAGCGTAAATTCCCAGTCACGATGTTGTTGCGCGTCTTGGGCATGGACGACGACGGAATG
>JANLWR010000214.1:0-7500 GCA_031364625.1 Deinococcales bacterium
ACGGCTTGCCATGCGCGGTAATTGGTTGAGAGCACATCTTTACGAGTGCCGCTGGCATCAATAATTGTGCGGTTGACGCGCACGCCGTAACCATCGGCGCTCCAGTCCACTTGTTTGACCTGCCCTGGGCGCAGGCTGTAATCGACTTCGGTTTTTGAGGCTGGCGCAGGGATGCGCCACAAAATTTGAGGATTGGAAATAATGACTTTACGTTTGCTGGAAACGCCGTACAATTGTACGGTGGCGCTCAAGCCTCGAGCGCTGGCACGAACCAAAATTGGACCACCAGTATCGTTTTTCATCCGAAGATTAAGGCTGGGTTGGTACACGGCAGCATCCATGCCAATGATCGGGTCGTAGTAATGCACGCGGTAGGCGTGTTGGTTGCGTTCAATGATTGGCAGTCCAGCTTTGTACAGTGCCCTGAATGCAGTGGTGCTGGCTTGACATACGCCGCCGCCGACGCCTTTAACCGTGCGCCCTTGAGAAATAATTAAGCCTTCGGCAAAACCATTCTCGATGCCGATGTCTCCCACTGCATCATTGAAATTAAAGACGCCATCGGTCGGCACGACATAACCGTTTAAATGTCCAATGGCGGTGTAAACATTCTGAATGCGTGCAGAGGGTGAGCCGTAAAACGTGGTGGTGGCGCTCGAGATCAGGCTAAAAGATTTTGGATCGGGAAGGCTTTGACTGGTGATGCTGGGTTTGTTGACAATCACAGGCAGCACGATTTGGGTGGTTTCTGGGTTTAAAATTTCGCTGGCAATAAGTTTGGTCGCAACCGTTTGATCCAGTTTAAAGCCGAGTTGATCTTTGGTTTTGACAAAGCCAGCAGCCACGCTCTTGTACCTGGCATTGACCGGATCACGGTCAAACCTCGAGCTGACCTTGTTCAGTGTTTTTGCAATCGCGGCGTTGTCTGAGATCAACCCGTCACGTTTGACAAAAAATAAATTGCGTACCTCTTCGGCGCTCAAGCGCTGCACCAGATTTTTGTCCGTTCCGGGCGGTGTGTACTGCAAAACCACGTTTCGCACCAGCAAATTGGCTTTTTCGGCAATTGGCTCGAGGTCAGCTTTTTTGAGGGCGGCTGGAACGTTCACCGTTTGCAACTCGAGTTCGGTCAAGTTTGGATTCTGAACGAAATTTTTGATTGCGCCCGCAAAATCCAGGCTTTGACCTGTGGTATCTTTACGAACCACGTATTTGCCGCCGGCAACCACAATCGCAGCGTTTCTGGCGGCAACACTGAATGGTTGAGACAGCGCTTTGACCCGCGATTGAAATTGTGCCTCGTCCACCTGAGCCACCAACGGGAGGTTGAGGCTCGAGAATCGTTTTGAAAAATTCTCGAACAATCCCTGATTGCGACCCACGTTAAAGGCGCTCTGGGCGGTGCTTTGGGCGTTGGGTTTCCAACCCAATTCGTTTGCGGCAACCTCGAGTGACTTTTCGCCCGCCCGAACGGTAATGGTTGGCGGTGTTTGGGTTTTGAAGGCATTTGTCAGTTTGGTGCTGGCTTCAAACAGGGTTAAACCGCCAACGCCAACGCCAGCCGCGCTGACAAGCGGCAAAACCCGAGGCGCATAGTACGCTTCAAAGCCGCCCCAGCCTAAACCCAAGCCCGCGACGATTGAAATTGGAAGAATAATTTTGCGATTCATGTTTGTCATAGTTTACCCAAATTTTCTGAATTTTGCTCTCAAGATGCTGCAATTTCAGTACACCACACAATTCTGAGATCTGTAGTGCTTTCGGATACCTGAGGTCACATAAACTTGTTAGACCAGCAATTTTTACCTAAAACACGCGATTTGCAGTAAAAGCCTGAGTGGTCGCACGCGAATTACTCCAACAAACCAACCCGCGTTAATTCTTTGCGGACTTCCTCGAGCAACTTTTCTTTGGCTTGGGGAAAAGGCAGCATCAGGGTTGCCCCTGCGGCGGCGACATGCCCGCCTCCACCGAAAGCGATGGCAATGTTTTGAGCACTGGCTTGACCCCGAGAGCGCAAACTGAGTTTGGTGCGGTCTCCAAAGTCTTTCATGATGCAGGCAATCTGTGTGCCCTCGGCGTTGCGAATCGAGGCGATCATGCTCTCGACCTCTTCCCAGGTTGCCCCGACCCGCGTCAGCATCGCCTCGTTGACGTAAGCGGTCACCAGCAGTCCCTCGAGTGGGTAATCGATTGTGGACAGCACTTCGGCTTGCAATTTGTAATACGAGCGCGGGTTGATCGCCAGGTATTCGTTGATTTCGGTGATGTTCGCGCCAACGTTCATCAATTCGGCGGCGGCGTGCAGCACCTCGGCACTGGTGTTTGAAAAGCGAAAATTACCCGTGTCGGTCAGGATTCCGGTCAATACGGGCGTGGCAATGTCAACATCCCAGGTTACACCGAGGGCGTTCACCAAATCTTGCACGATGAGCGCACAGGCGGCTTTGTCGGGGCTAACCAGGGCAATCTCGCCAAAACGTGGGTTTGAACCGTGATGGTCAATGTTGATAATCGGAACGCCAGCCTGGTTCATGGGCACACCAACCGTGCGGTGGCTTTCGGCGGAATCCACCGACAAGATCAAGGCATTTTCGGGCAGTACCGCCAATGGCGCGAGCAACTCACCGACCTTCGGCAGCCACTCGAGATACCTTGGACTGGTCGCCACCGCTCGAGCGTCCAGACCCAATTTTTTTAACGATCTCGAGCATCCCAAAACACTGCCAATGGCGTCACCATCGGGGTCTTCGTGAGCGGCAACAAAAATTGGTCCTGTCCAGGATTTTAATTTTGCGGCTATCGTTTGTAGTTTTTCAAAGTAATTTGGATCGCTGGCGTTCGGGTTCGACATGCCTAGATTCTACCGTGCCAGCCAAAAGGTTCAAAGAAATCCTTGAACTCGAGCCTAAAAAAACGCCCAAAACCCGCGTCGCTCGAGAAAACAAGGCTTAAGACCAATTCAATTGCACAATCAAAGTTGGTAGACTTAAAGGCATGAAGTATTGGCTGATGAAATCCGAACCTGATGTCTTTGGTATGAGCGAACTTTTGAATGCAAAAGACCAAACAACACCCTGGGAGGGTGTACGCAATTACCAAGCCCGAAATTACATGCGCGACACCATGACACAGGGCGACAAAGTTCTGTTTTATCACAGCAGCACCAAAATTCCTGGCATTGCGGGTTTGGCAAAAGTTGCCAGCAGCGCCTACCCAGACCCAACACAATTTAAGACTGACAGCGATTATTTTGACCCCAAAAGCACAAGTGACAACCCACGCTGGATGATGGTCAACGTGCAAGGCATTGCCAGCCTGGAATTTGTGGCACTTGAAACATTACGCCAAGACCCCAAGCTGGACGGTATGATGCTCTTACAACGCGGCTCGAGGTTAAGCATTCAACCCGTCAGTGCCGCGCATTTCAAACACATTCTTAAACTTGGAGGCTGGAATGAACGAAATTGACAGTGTAATTCAAAGCATGAAAGACCGTATTTCGGGCGATGTCATGACCCAAATTGACGCCGTGATCGGCGTGGACATTGGCGGCAAGGGCGCGTACACGATTGACGCTCGAGCCACTGGCGGGCAAGGTATGATCGAGGGCGACCCCGCCAGTCACAACCTCGAGAGTCGTTTTAGTTTTGCGATTTCAGCAGAGGATTTTGTCAAACTGATGAACGGGCAACTGAATGCCATGGCAGCCGCCATGACGGGCAAACTCAAGCTTAAAGGCGACATGGCATACGCCATGAAACTCGCGGCACTGTTCAACTGAGCATGAGTCTCGAGCGACTGACCCCCGCCAAAGCCGCCGATGAGGCGGTGCTGAACGCCGCTTTCGCCATTTTGCGCGAACACGGCGTCGGTGACGGAATGCTCGGCGTGTACTTCCGAGAAACCGTCAACAGTTACGTGTTGCAATTTGAAGCCGAAAACTCGAGTTATTTTGAATGGGTGCGGGTTGAACTCAGTGGTTTGGACAATTTACCCGAAGATAAATTACTCGAGGCGGCGACACGACTTGCCAAACGAATTGGAATCACGTACCAGCGCTTTTTGCTGACCCAACTTAACTAAGCCATTTGAGTCTGTGATGCTCGAGTTTTGTATGCAAGACTCGAGCCATGACCCGCGAATTCTGGCAACAAATCATCACTAACAAATACCAAATCTCGAGCGACCCAAGCCCGTCAGGTGCTGTTGTTGGGTCAAGAAGCGACCCAAGCCCGTCAGCGGTTCCGCCCGAAGGTGCGTCTTGGAACCAAGAAGGTGCTGCTGTCGGGTCAAGAAGTGACCCAAGCCTGCAAGACTTGCTGCCCGAATTACTCGAGATGCTGGCATCACCCGATCCAGAATTACGTGACGGTTTTGCGTATCCAATTCTGGCAACTTGGATTCAACAGGGCGCATTCTCGCAGGAGCAATTGCGTTCACTGCTCGTCGCGCTCGAGCAACGCCTCGAAACGGGTTTGGGTGAAACTGAATCTGATGCCGTGTTTGCCAGAAGCTTTGCAGTTTTAATGCTGGCGGTCTTGGTCAACAACCCAATTTTAGCCCTCGAGCCAGCCGAAATTTATCGGTTGCTCGAGGTTGTCTTGAGTTACTTTGCCCGCGAACAAGATTTGCGCGGCTTTGTTTACCCTCAAGGTTGGGCGCACGCTGTGGCTCACACCGCCGATTTGCTTGACGAATTTGCGGTTAACCAGCATTGTCAAAGCCCTGAACTCGAGAGAATTTTGAACGCCATCACCAACAAAATCCCAGCCAAAAGTGTTTGGTTGTTTGATGAAGAAGACCGACTCAGTTATGCCGCAGCTCGAGTTCTTGAACGTGGTCTACTCTCGAGTGAGGTTGTTTCAGGGCTATTGGACGCTTTGGCTGCAGAAGTCAGTCAAAGCGATGAGCACAAATCAAACGGAATTCCGCGCCACAACGTCAAAGCATTTTTGCAAAGCTTGTACTTTCAAGTTTTAAAACTCGAGCCAAGTTCTGAACACCTCGAGCTTATTCTTGGGGCACTGCATAAAATAAACTGAAATTTAAGCCTCGAGCCTGCCAACGTAACGAATGTAGTCCAATTGTGGTGGTTCAAAACCCAACTGACGCGCTAACAGCATGATCTGTGCGGTGTGCCGAACCTCGTGTTGCATGACATGCCAAAGCACTTCACCCACCGTAAAAAATTCCCGCCCCTGTTTTCGAGGCATGGAAATTTCAGTTTTCAGCATTTCAGGCTCGAGTTTTGCCAAGTAAGCCAAGGTGCTGTTTTGCACCGCCAACCAATACTCGAGCATCCATTCGAGGCTGTCGTTGGTGTGATACGCCTTTTCAAAATCGTTTGGAAAACCGTTTGTCATTTCCCAAACGGGTTGATCTTTTAAAATGTCCTCGTGAAGCCAGGAATCTTCGATGATCGGAATGTGAATCACCAAATCTTTGATCGAATGAAAGCGTTCACCAGGAATCACGTCTCTCGAGATGGCTTCATCTGGCATTGAACGCAAGAAGCTGAATAGGTCGCGGCGTGAACGTACCAGATAATCGTAAAATATTGTTTCGGTCATGAAAACCCCAATAATCGCAAAACCACAACTCGAGCGACCCACGCCAGAATGATGGATGTTGAACGATGATTGTGGAAATTGCGGTAATGCTTGCCAGAATGGTTGGTTGCTCAATGATACAGCAACCAACCAATTACCGGGTTTTGCAGGGTGCGTCCTCAAAATGGGTATAAACCCCCTCAAATTTGTATTTCGCCTGAATTTCCGCAAGCCCTCACCCCGTCGTTCGCTGCGCTCACAACGACCCTCTCCCGCATATGCGGGAGAGGGTGACGAGCCTCGGCGACCATGCCCGTTAGGTGCATTTTATGGTCAAGAAGCGAGTCGGGTGAGGGCTGCTGGCGATTTTTGGTAAAATAGAGAAAACGGCTGTTCTGAACGTAATTGTCGTTTTGCTTAAATTCCCGTACCCAATCTGTGGACGTACCCGGTTTTGCAAGCAATTTTTGCCTTCACGATCACTTAAACGTGACCACTGATGTTGTGCGGTTGATACAATTCCTCGAGCTTTACAACCTCTTCGGGGCTTAATTTCAACTCGAGCGCCGCAATCGCATCTTCAAGATGCTGCATTTTGCTCGCCCCTACAATTGGCGCGGTAATAAATGGTTTCTCGAGCATCCAAGCCAATGCGACCTGGGCGTTTGACACGCCTCGAGCGCTAGCAATTTCGCTCACGCGGTCAACGATGTCAAAGTCGCTGGCGCTGTAAAGTGTCGCACCAAAAGCATCACTTTCTGCTCGAACCGTGAGTTTTTCGCCTTCCCGCGTGCGGTTGCCGGTCAGTGTACCCCTCGCCAGTGGACTCCAGGGAATCATGCCCACGCCCATGTCCGTCAGTTGCGGAATCATTTCGCGCTCTTCCTCGCGGTAGAGAAGGTTGTAATGGTTTTGCATCGAGACAAATTTGGTGAAGCCGTGTTTCTCGGCAACGTGCTGCATTTTGGCAAACTGCCAGGCGTACATGCTGCTCGCGCCAACGTACCTGACCAAACCAGCCCGCACGAGGTCATTGAGCGCTTCCATCGTCTCTTCAACGGGCGTGTTCGGGTCAAAACGATGAATCTGATACAAATCAAGATAATCCATCTCGAGGCGTTTTAAACTGTCATGCACGGCTTGAAAGATATGCTTGCGCGACAAACCCTGACCGTTTGGTTTGTTGCCGCCCACCGAAAAAAAGACTTTGCTGGCAACAACCACATCTTCCCGAGCCGCGTATTTTTTCAAGAGTTTGCCCGTAATCTCTTCGCTCGCCCCCGCGCTGTAGGCGTTGGCGGTGTCAAAAAAGTTGATGCCAGCCTCAATGGCGCGTTTCACAAACGGGTCTGATTCCTCGAGCGGTAAAGACCAGGCGCGTGTTGCGGGGTCGCCGTAAGTCATCATGCCAAGGCAAATCTGTGAGACGCTCAAACCAGAATTTCCAAGTCGTTTGTAATTCATGACAGAAGCTTAACGCTTGTGATTTCAAAACCATTGTCAGCTCGAGTACCTGATTGCTTCAAGCTTTGAAAACTCACACGATTCTTGTCTAATTCTCGAGCATACTTTTTTCATGAACGCCACACGCGGGACGACCCAAGCAGAATCCAGAATCGAAAACACCACCCGAACTCGAGTTTCATGGCGTGCTGATCTGATCACGATTGTTCTGGGATTATGGTTGATCGGTGGGGTTTTTGCCGATGGTTTTGCACACAATAATTTAAGGGACACCCTCGATGGGTTTTTCTCCCCCTGGCACGCCATTTTATACTCTGGATTTACCGCCACCGCCTTGTGGATTGCCTGGCTTGTTGCAGGTCAAGCTCGAGCGGGCTTGCGCGGTTTGAATGCCCTGCCGATCGGTTACGAGTGGGGCGCGTTGGGTATCATTGTTTTTGGTTTGGGCGGCGTTGGCGATTTAATCTGGCACAGCCTTTTTGGT
>JANLWR010000227.1:0-4509 GCA_031364625.1 Deinococcales bacterium
AATTCTTTTTCGATTTTTAGAAAACATTGACTCGTATACTACTTATTTGCGTACACTTGATTCTGCTGGTATTCTTTTGCAAAAAGATTTTATTGTATTTCGTGCAAAAGAATACGATTTAATTGTGCATAATTACGCAAAATATAAATCATTACTTGAAAATGATATTCGCGACAATTGCGAACAACATATTGCGTAAATCTTTTCATCCGCTTGCCGAAGAGATTCGACAGTATGGAAATCTTGGCGCTCATCCAGACGATGATCAGTTGTCAAATGCAAACCATGATAATGCACACCAAGTTCTAGAATTTGCAAGACTGCTTATACATGAATTCTACGAAATCCCAGCTTCTGCACAAAAACTAAAAGCATCTCGAACGTGATCACCGAGTTTCTGCGACTCTCGAAATCGTTGCGTTTATTTCGATTATTCTGTATCCTACCCTCATGACCTCCCTGACCATCACCCCACCCAACCCGCACGACACCCAACTCGCTAAAACCTCGAGCAACCAACTTGCCAAACTGGACTTGCACGAACTGAGTTTTCAGGTGGGCGGCGAAACCATCACACTACCTGCCAGCGCGGTGAAAATCTTGCAACGCGCCCTTTCAGAGATCGCGCAAGGTCATGCGGTGGCAATCACGCCGCTCGAGACGCAACTGACCACGCAACAAGCCGCAGATTTGATTGGGGTTTCCAGACCGCATTTGATCAAACGGCTCGAAGACGGCGAAATTCCATTTTCTTTGGTTGGTTCGCACCGCCGAGTAGCACTCGAGGATGTGCTCGGTTTTAAACTGAAATTGGATCGCGCTCGAGAGGAGGCTTTACGTGAATTGGTCGAGCAAGCCCAAGAATTGCGGATGGGTTACGGCAAGGATGATCCCGTACCGCGTCCGTTGCCTGACGGTTCTATGCCGCGCAACCGTCGGTCTAAAGCGTGATTGCACTGCTCGATGCAAGTGTGCTTTACCCCGCCCCACTCCGCGACCTTTTGATGCACTTGGCACAAACCACCCTGTTTAAAGCCAGATGGTCAAACCTTATCCATGACGAATGGACTCGCAATGTGCTTGAGGATCGCCCAGACTTGAGCGCGGCACAAATTGCTCGGACTCGAGCTTTAATGGATGCCCATGTTGACGGGGCGTTGGTCACAGATTTTGAGGATTTGATTCCAAACCTCGAGCTTCCCGATCTTGATGACCGTCACGTGCTGGCTGCCGCAATTCGATGCAATGCCAACTTGATCGTGACCATGAATCTTAAACACTTTCCAGTCAAGGAATTGGCAGCGTATGGTCTCGAGCCGATTCAGCCAGATGTGTTTGTCATGCGCTTGCTCGAGATGAATTTGAGCTTGGTGCTGACTGCCATCAAAAAACAACGGGCGGGTTTGACCAGACCACCATTGGCTGCAAAAGAATTGCTCGAGGTTTTTGAAATTCAAGGATTGAAACGAACGGCTTTGTACTTGCGTGGCTTTGATGATGTGATTTAAGTTTTCTCGAACTTGAATTTCTCAAGTTTCAAAATGCTTTGATACTCGTCCAAATTATTCCTTTTCACCAATATGTCTTGATTTGCGCCACAGAACGCACCAAACCAACTTTTTCCAAACGCTCGAGATGTTCCTGAATTGACCGTGGAGGGTTACGAAATCGTGTTTGACAAGCACTGACGGCATTTACAACCGCCAAAGCATTCAACCTCATGATCTCGAGGATAAAATCGTCGGGGTGAATGGCTGACATGCCGAGCGGTTTCAGGGTTGCATCAGGAAAATCTTTGAGGTTGAAGGTCACAATGAGTTGTGCGTTGCAAGCAATCGCGGCAGCGATCACATGGGCGTCGTTTGGGTCGGGTAAATCAATGCTGGGAATCAAATGCTCAAAATCTGTAATAAGGCTGCCAAGAACGGCTTGGTTCATGAGTCTTTTGGTGCGTTCGAGTTGCGATAACGTAATTTCTGGGTGGTTTGCCAGCAGGTTGCGAATCCATTCGTCATGAATTTGATTTGTCCAACGTGCGTCAAACAATCGTGTTGTTGCCAATTCAACCAGCAAATCGCGTAATGAAAATGGGTACAACACGCAAGCATCGTAAATTGCGGTGATGCCCACTAATCGTCCAGTCCAAGTTCTTGTGCTTGGTCTGTCAGTGCTTGTCGTGCCGCTAGGCTTTCTTGTTCGGTGAGGCGTTGGTATTTCATGACGTGTTGTAGCGTAAAACGTCGATGCGATCCGATTCGCCTGCACTCGATTCGACCCGCGTCGGCTTCGTTGACCAGAAATTGTCTCGAGACGTGCAAAAATTCGGCTGCCTCTTGGCTGGTCAGTTCGGTGTTGTTTGGCAGGATGGTGATGGCTTGTCCTTGGGCGGTACTGGTGAGGATGTCGCGCAGCATGGCAACCAAGCCTTTGGGTAGGGTAAATTTTTGTCCCGAGAGTTCCATCTTGATGGTTTGCAAGTCGGGATGCAGGGCGTGCAGGATTTCTTTGGCTTGGACAATGTCTGGCGTGGTTGGGATATGGGTTTGGGTGGTTTGAGTCATGGTGAACCTCTCCTGGAAATATACACCATAAACACCACAGATGCTACAAAAAATTATGCTCGAGCTTGTCACTCGAGCACAAATCGCACCAAAATTGCTTTACCCGCCGTGCAATTGTCGAATCAAACCCGCAAAATTGGTCAGGTGCGCGATCAATCCCAAACCCAAAACCGATACGACAACAAGCACAATCCGAACAACATTCTTATTCATGACAACTCCTTCAAGCTCGAGAGGTTTAAACGTGGGCGAGGGTTTCGCGGATGGTCAGTTGTGATGCCTTCCAGGCGGGGTAACTGCTGGCGGCAATTGCACCAATAACGATCAGTCCCAGCCACAGCAGCATGGCGCTGGGTGAAAGCACCAGTGGCAATGGCAGCCGAAACGCGAGCGTGCCAATTAAATTACCGACAAATGCCGATAACGGCAGTGAAAGCACAATGGCAATAAACCAGCTTAGAATGCCAATGAAAATCCCTTCGCTGATGACGTTACGCAGCACCGTCAACGATTGCCCGCCGATGGTTCGCATGATGCCAAATTCTCGAGTGCGCTCAATCACGCTGGTGCTCATGGTGGACATCAAGCCGAGGATGCCAACGGTTGCCATTAAGACGCTCATGGCAATCAGGGCGAAAATTAAAATGTAAACATGACCGTTTAATGCGCCGTCGAGCCTCGATTCTGAAATGCTGACTTTGATGCTGATGCCTTGACGCTCGAGGTTGCGTTCTATGGCTTGCGAAACGCTGTTCATGCTGGCAGGATTTTTATTTCGGAGGACTATTCGCACGGCGTTGATTTGACCCAAAAACCCTGTGGCTTGGGCGAACGTGTTTGGCAAAACGTAAGCGCTGGCTGGGGTCAGGATTTCTCGAGCGACGCCGATCAGTTTGTACTTCACGGCTCGACCTTCGACATTCAGGTTGATGGTGTCACCAATTTTGGCATTGGGAAAGAAGGCTTTGGCGGTGTGGTTCAATACCACCGAATTGCTGTCGTGATCCTCGAGCCAGCGCCCTGCGAACATCTCGAGTTGCACGAATTTGGTTTGAGGCGGCACGGAGCGCAAGCTAAAACTGGCATGACCACCGTCGGGGTAAGTACGCACAATGTCCAGACCGTCGGCTCGAGCCACTGCGGCGGGGGATGTACTCCAAGCTTCGACGGTTTTCACGCCTTGGACACTCGAGATTGCTTTGAGCACTGTCGCTTGTGAAGTCGGATGGTTCAAGCGAATCTCGAGGTCGTAATGACGGTCGTTTGCAGCGTTGGTCAGTGCTTGTTCCCAGGCACTCTTGACGTTCAGGCTGGTCATGAACATACCTCCAGCCGCAGCCAGCAATCCCAAGGTCAGAACCAAGCGCCCTGTGCGTCTGAAGGTATTACGGATCGAGAGAATTAACGTGCGGTCAAAACGCAGCGCCTCGAGCAATTTGTCAAACCAGGGCAGCGAAATCATGTTGCGACTCGAGCCAAAATCATTGATGGCTTCCCGAACGGTGACGCGGGTGGCGTTCAATATTGGGAAGACGGCAACGGCAAGCGGCACAAGAATGCCAAGGCTTATTTGCAAGACGTAAATCCAAACTGGAATGGCGGTGCTGGAAATCTTAAAATTCAGCAGTTCGGCAATCACGCTCGAGAAACCACGCCCAGCGACAATGCCGAGCGGCACGCCGACACTCACGGCAATCAAACCCATCACGGCAATTAGCGTTAGGTACAAACTGGCAATCTGAATTGAACGTGCGCCAATGGCTTTCATGACGCCGATTTGCCGAACTTGTTGCGCCAGCATCGAACCGATCATGGTGGCGGTCAAGATTGCGCTTAAGACGAGTGCCATCAAGCTAAAAATCAGGAGCATGGTCAGAATCGCGGTCATTTGCGTTTGATGCGGGTGCTTGGCGGGCGGCGGAATCCGAATTTCATCGACCACCCGCCC